>DAOTUR010000360.1:0-9328 GCA_034436915.1 Anaerolineae bacterium | reverse complement strand
CCCGACAACACAAAAAGAGCACCTCACATGAGGCGCTCTTTTTTATTTCTCTTGATCCTTCTGCCCTTATTTGGCGGCGTCTGTGCTGTAGGTTTTATCGGCTTTCGCGCCTTTGGCTTTGCTCGTCAGATAGAGTGCGCCGCCAATCAAGGCCACGCTGATGGAGAGATACAGCAGATCCAACGGCTCGGTGTATTTCATCTTGAGCGCGACCTGAAAGAATTTGACGATCAAAATCACGAGGATGAGATTGGCGAGACGGTCTTTAAGATCGTCCAGGCTGTGGATGAGCAGGAGGCGTCCGGCGAGTTCAGAGTTTTCGGCGGCATCGATCTTTTCGATGAACAGTTCGTACAATCCCAGGCCAAAGATGATCAAAATCGCCCCTAGCAGATAGCCATCCACAACCGATATCACGGACGAGATGATTTCGATATAGAGTGGGCTGCGACTCGCGGCTTCGACTGTGCCATAGCGTAATAAAGACGATGATAGGGCCACTACATCAATGGTGGTGATGAACAGCACGCCCGCCGCCACGATCAAACTCACGATGACAGGCACAATCATGATGAGACGCACATTCCACAGAACCAGCTCAATCGATCTTTTCATTATTCCATCCCTTGTGTCAATTTTTATAAGAGGCTCACAGCGCGTTTTTACCACAGATAGATTAACCTTCTTGAAGAAAAAAACCGACCTATAAGAGTTTTTGTATAAAAAACATGGGTGAAAAGCGATTTTAAAAAAGCAGAGATGATGAGAAGTCAATTCTAAAATTTAAAAATTTTAGATTCTCTCTTTATATAAGATTACATCTTGCATTCTGACTAGAGGAAATTTTTTCGTACAAAGGTTCTATAAACTCAGCAATGCTCTCATGATGTCACAAACATCCCCTCTCCCATTCTATCGTAGGGACACGGCACGCCGTGTCCGAGTGTGTGAACATGGCACGCCGTGTCTATGCAGCAACTTAAGCAAATCTCCCTTCGCGCCCCTGGGTTTTTGTCCTGTCGGCAGGGGTTGAAAACCCCTGCCTTGCCTGTTGCAGGACTGAAAGTCCCGCTCAAACCATCTTTTTGGGCGTGTTTCAATACCTTCGTCAAAATTCAGAGTACCTAAAAAAGCAGGGTTTTCGTCAAAATTTGGCACTTTGTGACCTTTTATAAGCCAAATTTAGGGGTCAAATTGTAATCATTCACCTATCCGTGAGAATCGTGGATTTGGCGTGGGCGCGATGCATCGCGCCCACGCCAAATCCCCTACAAATCACCAGGGCACGATACATCGTGCCCCTACAAACCCACGATTCTCACGGATAGGCGGATGGGACGGTTATTGACATGGCTCAAAATCCTTAAGTTGGTGTATATGGGACATGGCGTGCCATGTCCCGACAGGTCAATAGGACGAAATCAATATCCCACAAAACAAAAGGACGATTCAACGAATCGTCCCCTCCCCTATCCTTTATTTTGTGACATGTAAGGCTCTGCTACTTCTTCTTACTGGCTTTACTCCTGGCAGTGCGTTCCAGGGCGGTATAATAATCAGCAAGCCATTTGGCCCGACGAGCAATCTCAAGGCAATCATTGGGTTGCAGCGTCTCAATCTGATCCGGTTCATCAGGACTGAAGCGATCAATATCCTCACGATATTGACGGAAGATCGATTTTCTCTTGAGCGGGACAGTCGCTTTATATTCGGAGATTTGATTGATCTCTACCGTGTCGCCCTCTGTCAGCCACTTACGGAAATTGGCAACTGACAACGCCTGATCAGCGGCATAAGTCAGGGCCTGCATCTGCTGATAGGGTTCGAGTTTGAGCTTGGCGATCACGCGATGATGATTGAATGATAAATTCTCGTTACGTAACGAGAATTGGACGGAACGAGCAACATTGGCATAATCGTAGAACGTCTGCGGGTCACGTCCCATGATCTCAGCAAGTTTTTTCGTGTCCCCATACTTGAGTTCTTCCCCATATACCAGCCAATCGCCAATCAGCCATTGCAGGGAGCCTTCTAGCTTAAAGAGGAGCTGCCCCACCTCTTCCCAGGCTTGATGATCGATATGCTCAGGAGCGACCAGCCCTTTGGGGGTGAACTGGAAATCATGCACAAACATCGTGCCATCCTGAATCGTCATGGCGCTGGTGCGTGATTCAAGCTGCTGGCGCAAATCTTCAAGCGCCCCTTTCAGCGCATTATTTTCATCCCGAAGTTGAGCAGCTTGAGAAGGGGGCGGCATTGGGACTGAATTGGGCATCTGCGGCGGCTTTTCACCACCAAAGCCCACCGCATCGGCATCGGAGAGCGGGATGTGGAATCCACTGGTGCGATTATTCCGCAGGTCTTTACGCGAGGACATGCAGGGCCTCCATAAATTGATTGCCAAGAATTTCCGCGTCTTTGGCGGCTTCGGAATCGGGCGCATAGGCGAAGATGCTGCGCTGTGCGGCGGCGGTCTCGGCCCACAGAATGCGACGGTGCAGCGGACGCCACACCTGGGCGGGCGCGTTGGTCTTAATGTCGCGCAGATTTTCGGCGTGTTCCAGCGTGTTGAGATTGGTCATGGTGGGGACGATGCCCAGGACATGAATCGGCTCAAAGCCCAATGATTGACGGAATTTGCTGTATTGCTCCCGATGGCGGAAGCTGTGCGCCAGCCCCTGCACGCTCCAGGTCTCAAGCTGCGTCGGATAGATCAGGGCATCCGTCGCAATGTAGATGAGCGTGTGCAGCATCGATGGTGTGGGGGAGGTGTCGATGATGACGAAATCAACATCGATTTCACTCAAGCGGTTGAGCAGCAGGGCAGCATTATCCACATCGATGCTGCGCGTCTCGCGGTTGCCCGGCACGAGCCACAGCTTGCCGCGCACCTCACCCTGGGCAATCTTGGCCGGATCAATCGGCACGAGGACTTCATTCCAGGCGGCATCCCGTGCCACCAGATCATAAAAGCCGGGCGACTGGGGAAGACCAAAGGCGGCTGTGGCCGTTGCCTGGGCATCGCTGTCCAGCAGGACAACGGTATGCCCATGAATCGCCAGATACGATGCCAGAGTCACCGCGAGAGTCGTCTTAGCAACTCCGCCCTTTTCATTCAACAATGTCACGACATGCATACGCCTCTTCTCCTCGGCCTCATGCGAACGACTTACAACACTACGCGGAATGATGTCCTGCGGCAAGATGATATTGGTCTCAGATGGCCCTCCCAGAAATCGACTTGTGAGCCGCATGAAATAGGATCTGCCGCGACGATACACGAGACTCGCTTTTCTTGAATGTGTCTATCGTGACATACATTTCCCGATAGGTCATCCCCGCAACTGATCGAATTTGGTGTGTCTTCAGTGTGCCACAGGTTAGGCCAAATGCGTTCGTCGTGTCTCACGAAATTTGGCGCGACACCACGCTGATGTCTGCACAGTTTTGCATCCTCTGGCGCTTTGGGGTTAAATCACACATATGAACCGCGCAGATCAGGAGATGACCCATGCCCGGAAAATATTTTGATGACCTCAGCGCTGGCCTGAGACTCGACCATGAGATCGGGCGCACCATCACAGAGATGGACAATGTGCTGTTTAGCACCATGACCATGAATACACAGCCGCTGCATCTCAATGAAGATTTTGCCAGCAAGACGGAATTTAAACAACGGATTGTCAACGGCATCCTCACATTGGGGCTGGTTGTGGGCATCACGGTGGGCGATCTGACCGCTGGCACAATTGTCGCCAATCTTGGCTATGAGCATATCATCCACCCCCACCCCATGTTTCACGGCGATACGCTGTATGTCGAGACGGAGATCGTCAGCGTGCGCGAGAGCCAATCGCGGCCCGAATGCGGCATTGTGATGATGAAGCACATCGGGCGCAACCAGAACGGCGTCACCTGCATCGAAGTCACGCGCACCGCCCTGTTCCTCAAGAAGCCCAAGCCGCCGACCAGCCCCACCGAGGCCGCGCCACCGCCGCCAACAGCCTGAAGAATTGCAGGGCACGCTATGCCCCTACGAAACCGCCGTATCATTCTCATCGTATTGATATACCAGTGTATCGAATCCAGCCGACATTAGCGTTATAGACTCTTGAGGATTTCAGGAATGACTCTCCCAACACAGCGACAAAAATTGGTGGCCGTCCGCAGCAGCGACAATTTGCGCGAGGCGGTTGAGGTGCAAACTGTGCCGCTCACCGCGCCGGAGACGGGCAAAATCGTCGTCAAAACGGCGTATGTGGGCGTGAATGCCGCCGATTATCTGATGGCTGCCGGACGCTATCTGTCACCCACGCCGCCGCCGTTTGATCTGGGTGCGGAGGTGGTCGGGCATGTGGTGGCGGTTGGCCCCAATGTCACGACCTTCAAAGAGGGCGATGCTGTCCTGACGATTGCAGGCGGCGGCTATCAGGATTACTTCACTATGCCCGCCCAACGTGCCATCCCGATTTCCTCGGCGGAACCCGGCCTGCTGGCTCTGGGCATCAGCGGCCTGACAGCGGCGATTGCGCTGGAGAAGGTGGGCGAGATGACACGCGGCGAGACCGTCCTCGTGACAGCGGCAGCGGGCGGGACGGGGATGCTGGCGGTGCAGTGGGCCAAGCTTGCGGGCAACACCGTGATTGGCACATGCAGCAGCGATGATAAAGTTGAATTTTTACGCAGCATCGGCTGTGATCGCCCGGTGAACTACAAGACGGAAAAGCTGAGTGCTGTCCTCAAAGATGAATTTTCCAAAGGCGTTGATATCGTGTTTGAAGGCGTGGGCGGCGCACAGTTTGACACCTGCGTCAATGCGCTGGCAACACGGGGTCGCCTGATCTGCATCGGGGCCATCAGCGAGTATGAGAGCGGCCCGCAGCCAGTCACAGGCCCGCGCATCCTGTATAAGCTGATGACGAAATCGGCGTCGATTCGCGGCTTCTGGCTGATGCATTTCATGCGTGAGTTTGGCGTGTATCTGCCGCGCCTGATGGAGGCGATGCAAAGTGGGGCGCTGAAGGTGCATACCGATGAGCGTGTCTTTAACGGCTTTGAGGGCGCGATTGAGGCCATCGAATATATGTACACAGGCCAGAATACGGGCAAGGTCGTGGTGCGCTTTGGGGGGTGATGCCCTTCCCCCGGTCCCTCTCCCACGCAGTGGGAGAGGGGGCAAGACAGAGAATATCGTTCCCGTAGGGGCGCAGCGTGCTGCGCCCAAAACGATATTCTCGATAAAGGGCGCAGCGTGCTGCGCCCCTACGGTTCATACCATGTGTCATTTGGTGTCAGATGTCGGGGCGACACATGTGTCGCCCTGCTATCTTGGGCACGGCACGCCGTGCCCCTACATATCCCCGCTGTATTCCCCTTCCCAATCCTATTGAATCTTCACCAGCGGCCCGCCAAAGGCTGACAGCGTGCCATCAAAGCGATAGACGCCGTTGGGAAGCTGCACATACAGATTGCCATTGGCATCATATTGGGTGGTGATGGTGGGCGTGAGCGCCGTGCCTGTGCCCCAACCAATGGCGCTGTACCAGTAATTCCCGACAGCCAATTGATTGTAAAATACGTCTGCCAGATCAATGCCGGGAGCCTGGGCATCCGGCGGCGGCGTGATCGAGGGCGTGCCTGTATACGTCACTGCATTGAAGCAGCTATAGACGTTGCGATCATACTGCACCCCGCATACCTTGTTCAGGCTGTTGACCTGCACCTTGAACAGAAAGCCGTTCTGGAACACCTGGAACACGCCCGCTGATTGGATCGGGGCGCTGGCAGCACAGGGCAGAGGTTGGCTGGTGGTGAAGAACCACGTAAACGGGCAGTTAGGCGCAACGTCAATCGTGACCGTCTGACTGATCTCATTGACGCCTTTCGCGGCCACAAGACGATAAATCACCTTCGCATCGGCCCCCGGCACAGTGACAGTCGCCGCACCGCTGGCCTGTACCGGGATCGTTTCGGCAATCGTGCCATCGGGCTTGAGCCGCTCAATCCGCACCACATCCGCATCCGTTTGCCATGTGAGAGTCACGGGCTGATTGGCATTGGCTTTGGTGGGGTCAACCGTGAAACTGAGGATATGGGCTTCAATTGGTGTCATGCTTGGCAGGGGCGTGGCGGTGTTGGTGGGTGTTGGCGTCAGGGTGGGCGTGGGTGTAATCGTGCGAGTATAAGTAGCCGTCGGACGCGGTGTATCGGTCAGCGTGGGGCTGGCCGTCGGCGTAAACGTCAGGGTGGGTGTGAAGGTCGCTGTTGATGTGGGCGTCAGCGTGGGCGTGGCGCTGGGCTGATTGGGCGTGAGTGTGAACGTGCTGGATGGCAGAGCACTCGGCAGAATGGCCGCCGTCGGGAGCGCCTGCGATGGCGCACAGGCCGCCAGAAGAAGCGCAATCATTAGTATTGAAAAACCAGATAAACGCTGCATCGCTCAACCCACCTTCTGTTCTGTACAATATGGTCAACGATAGTTTATCGCGTTCAGTTCCGAAAGACACCGACTCTCGTGCAAAACTTCCTGTCAGTGCAGCCTCCTCCCCTCCTACGCCGCACACAGCAGCGCCGATATGGCCGTTTTTTCGTCCATCGCAGAGGGGCAATAATCTCTCTCATCCTGGGCATTCTCTGTCTGAGCGCGTGCCAGCCCGCCTCATCCGCTGCCCTACCCACGCTGGCGGTGCTGCCTATCACCATGTCGCTGCCTACAGCGACTCATGCCGCTGCAACAGAGTCGCCCTGTGAAGATGCCACCTGCCAGACGCCTACATACACGATCACCAGTGGGCCAATTCTCACCGCGCCGCCCACCATGACCATCACACAGACCGCCATCTCCACGAACACACAAGCTGCCCTGCCCACCATCACACAGACAACGCCCCCCACTACCACGCCGCAAACGATCATTCTGCTGGGGCCATCGGTTGTCACCACGCCCATGCTGATAGGGCCACTCGCAACGCCTACCCTGCTGCCTGACGCCTTCCAATTTGGGCAGACAGGCAGCGGCCAGCCGCTCACAGCCTATCGTTTTGGCACAGGTAGCAAGATCATCCTGCTGGTAGGCGGCGTGCATACAGGCTATGAGCGCAACACAGTCCAGCTTGTGCGCGAGCTGCAAGATCATTTCACACGCAATCCGAATGCGGTGCTGCCGCAGATCAGTCTTGTGCTCGTCCCGGTGTTGAATGCTGATGGATTGGCTTATGGCGAGCAGCTTCGCGGGCGCTTCAATGCCAACAATGTGGATTTGAATCGCAATTGGGGCTGCGGCTGGAGGAACACGGCGGTCTTCAAAGATCAATTGGTTGACCCTGGAACGGCCCCTTTTTCCGAGCCTGAGACAACCGCGTTAGGCTCGCTCATCCAGCAGAGTCATCCGCAGGCGGTGATTTTTTATCATGCAGCGGCCAACGGCGTCTTCCCTGGCAATTGTGAGGGCTTCGTGTCGGAGCCGCTGGCAGCGGTGTACAGTGCGGCCAGCGGCTATCCCTATCAGTCGGATTTTAGCGATTATACGGTGACAGGCTCGGCGTCGGGGTGGGTGGACAGTCAGGGGATTCCGTCGGTGGATGTGGAACTTGCCAGCAGCAGCGAGACTGAGATCATCCAGAATTTGCAGGCGGTGGATGCGGTGCAGCGCTGGCTGGCGGCGCGGCCTTAACGTGTTTCATGCATAGGGTTTTGCGATTTTTCCATCAGACCTTATTATGCCCTGACCCCTCACCTCCCAACCTCCTCTCCCACAAGGGGCGAGGAGGAGCAGAAGGACAGCTTAAAAGCATCTTTGTTTCATTAGGTGTGTTCTAACGGAGCAGAGTGTGTTGGGAGAAAACGCCCTTTGACAGGTTGGTGCAGAGTCAAAACGAACGTTCTTGCTGTGTTTTGCACCCCTCGCGCCCTTGTGGGAGAGGGGCTGGGGGTGAGGGGTCGTGGACAAAAGATTATAAGCGTCCCCGCTGCGTCAACAGGGCTGCGGCCTCTGATTTACGCAGCATGAGCCGCTGACCACGTTCCACAAGACTCTCCAGGGTCTGGCGATCTGCTGGTGTGAGAGTCCCTTTCGTATTGCCGTCCATCAACCGCTCCATCTGCGTCCGAAGCGGCTCCCCCATCGTCTCGCGGGCCATTGTCCACAGCGCATCATCTGAGAGATGTTTCAGCGCCTCAAGTTCGGCCTCTTCATCGGCAGCCAATACGGGCAGAGGCATTGACAGGGTGCGGAGATATTCAATCATGAGCTGGTCAATCGGCTGAGATGTTTCCTCAGCAATGTGCCGCGCCCGCTGATACACATCATCCGGGATCGTCAGGGTATAGGTCGTCATATTTTGTCCTCATACTCATTGGCCTGATTCTACTGCAAAATGCAGAAGGTGCAGACACAAAACAATCATTCCATCCGAGGCAGCAGGCGATAATCGTCTGGCAACGCCACCCACTCCCGCGAGCGACTCGGCCTGATGAGACGTATCAGGCGACGCAGCCTGCCCCAGCCTTTAAAGCGCAGACGCCGCGCCAGAATCGCGCCAAAAGGCCGCTCGATCTGATACAGGAAGGTTCGCATCAGCGTCAGCAAATCGGTGGTCAGAGTCACATCGGCCTGCTCCAATGCGCCCCGTTCCACTATCGCTGCGCCATTGGCAAAGCGCATCGTCCACGCCCCGCCGCCCGCGCCATTGATGCGAATGCGCCATGTAAACGGCGTCTGTGCCAGCTTGCGGTCAATCATGCCCGCGATCACGATGAAGAAAAATTCCACCATGCGCGATTGCAAAGCGGCAGGCAGCGCCAACAAGCGCCCATCGCGCCGCACGCTCGATTCGCTGATGTGAAACCAGGCGTGCCACAGCGCATATTCCAGCAGCAGGTCAATCCGACGTTCGCCGCGCAACCGCATCAGCGGCATATACACCTGCGTCTCAGGCGGCAGTTGGGCGGCCTTCTCGATCAGCGCATCCCACGAGGCGAAAAAATCCGCCAGCATCTGCGTGGGCGTCAGTGTGGCGGGGCGCTGGGCAAACTGCTCATTGTTCCAGGCATCCATATCGCGCATTTTGGAAATGTCGTCCAGCCCTGTGCTGCCGTTGATGCTGTCGAGGATCGGTGTCTGGAGCGTGGTGAGATGATAGAGCGGATCGGCAAATGTCCAGCGATCTCCATGCGAGCGCGTCCAATCCGAGGCCGTAAAGGTGGCATAGAAGGCTGCGACAGCCTGCCGAAAGTCTTTGAGGTCTTGCACCGTCGCCATAAAATGTTCGCCTGGGGACACCGGGTTTTAACCCGGTGGGGAAAGGCGTACTTCCTTTCTAATAGCTGT
>DAOTUR010000359.1:0-3943 GCA_034436915.1 Anaerolineae bacterium | reverse complement strand
TTGTTGCAGGGCAGGATGCATCCTGCCCCTACACACGGATAGGTGAATCATTGCAATTTCGCGTAATCATTCACCCATCCATGCGACAAAGGCCCCTGTAGGGGCACGATGTATCGTGCCCTGATGATTTGAGAGAATTTGTTGCAGGGCAGGATGCATCCTGCCCCTACACACGGATAGGTGAATCATTGCAATTTCGCATAAAATAAGAGCTATAACGGTTTATAAAATGAGCAAGAGAGCAAACAATGGGTCACAAACAGATCCTCAGAAATTTTCTCGATGAGCAGGGGCGCGTGACGCGCTGGCCGGGCAGCAAAAATCGCAGCCTCAAGGCTGAGGTGATCGAATATATCGCCAATAAATTTGAATTTGACCGCGATTACACCGAGCGCGAGGTCAATGCCATTCTGTATCAATGGCACACCTTTGGCGATCATGAGGTGATACGGCGCGAGATGTATGAGATGGGCTATATGGATCGCCTGCGGAACGGCTCACGCTACTGGCGCACTGCGCCGCATACCACATTCACAACAACGCCGACAGAATCGGAATCAGACGAGGAGTAGGCTCCTTGCCCCTTGTGGGAGAGGTCGGGTGAGGGGTGTAAAGGCTCAAGTCTGCATGAGGCGGGCATGTGGTCGTATAATGGCAGCACAGTGATTCACACGTCAGGATGGCTCTATGTCCGCTCCTCTGCTCACCGTCCATGATCTGACGGTTCTTTATGACGACACCATCGCCCTCAATCAGGTCAATCTGACGTTGAATGCAGGCGATTATGTAGCGATTATCGGGCCAAATGGCGCAGGTAAATCAACGCTGATGAAGAGCATCATGGGCGTGATCCAGCCGCAAAAAGGCCGTATCGACGCCGCGCCCGATCTCGGTCTGCCCGGCTATGTGCCGCAGCATCAGGAGGTGGCCTGGGATTTCCCCGTCACCGTGTCCGAGGTCGTCATGATGGGCCTGACGCGCACGATTGGCTGGTTCAGGGGGCCGTCGCGGGCGCATCGCCAGACGGTGATGAGCGCCCTGGAGCGCGTCGGCATGGCCGACTATGCGCGGCGGCAGATTGGCGAGTTGAGCGGCGGGCAGCGCCAGCGCGTGTTCATTGCGCGGGCGCTGGCGCAGAATGTGCGCCTGCTGCTGCTGGATGAACCGTTCTCCGGCGTGGATGCAGTGGCCCAGGCGAGTTTGATGGATGTGATTGACGCCATCCATGCTGAGGGGATTGCGGTGCTGCTCTCGACGCACGATCTCAGTCTGGCGTTTCAGCGCTTCCCGCTGGTGATGGCGCTCAACAAGCGCATCATCGCCTATGGCGCGGCCAAAGATGTGGCGGCCCCGGCGGTGCTGCGCGAGTTGTACGGCACAGGCATCGCCACCATTGCCGATGGACAGGGGCTAACGGTGTTCGTGGATGAGCATGGGTGCTGCTAGGGGAGATTTGATGTCCGACACAGACGACGAGATTCGCGCCCGCTTGCAACGAATGGTGGCCTTGCAGCGCACCCAGGCTATTATGCGCGAGATGGAGGGCTAGGCGCTCTCCGCCCGTTCCCATCCGCCGCAAGAAACAGTATTAAGGGTCGGTAAAAGAATAACTTACTGATGATTGTAGGTACGAGAGATTTCTTGTACCTACAATCACTGCTGATGTCGTTATTCGACGGAAACTTATATTTTTACAGACCCTAAAGCCCTTCTCCTTTGGAGAGGGCTTTAGGGTGAGGTTATTTCCATCGGACTCATAAACGAAAAGGCATCGCTCTCACCTATCCTCTGAAATCCGTTGGACGATGAGGGCGATACCTTTTTGCAGACGACAATTTATGAAGCCCCTCTCTTTCCGAGAGGGGTTGGGGTGAGGTGAGGTCGTATTACGCCCGCACAAGCTTAACGGGTTTGCCCTTCATGCTGCCGCGCTTCATTTTGGTGAGCACTTTCTCAACATGCTGGTCATTCACGTCAATGAAGGTTTCGTTCTGGCGGATTTCAATCGCGCCGATGGCCTTGCCGGGCACGCCTGCGGAATTGGCAATCGCGCCGACAATATCGCCCGGACGCACGCCGTCACTGCGGCCCACATCCATGATCAGGCGAACCATGCCTTCTTCGGCCTCGCGGCGGCGCGGTGCGCCTGCAAAATCGCCTTCACTCGCGCCTTCGCTGCTGGAGCCGCCGTTGTAGGAACGGCGTTCGCCACCATACGAGCGGCTTTCACCACCACTCCCGCCATACGAGCGGCGTTCGCCACCGTAAGAGCGGCTGGACGAGGAGGATGACGACGAACGGCTACTGCTCTCGCGGCCACCGGCTTCGCGTTCACGGATGGTCTTGATGTGATCGACAGGGCGCGTGACTTCCGCAGCGCGGGCCAGTTGCAGGGCCGCCGCCGCCACTTCAGTCATATCATAGCCACTGTCGGTCAGGGAGTTGATGACCTCCATGCCTATTTCATTCTCGCCCGATTCGAGCAGGGCTTCCAGCTTCTTCAGGAAGAGATTGTTGCGATAATCGCGGATGTCTTCGAGTTTGGGCAGTTTCATTTCGGCCAATGTCTGACCGATGAATTGTTCGAGGTAACGCAGCTTGCGGCGTTCGCCCGGTGTGATGAAGGTGATGGCAATACCGCTGCGGCCTGCACGACCTGTACGGCCAATGCGATGCACGTAATCTTCGTCATCCAGCGGAATATCGAAATTGAAGACGTGCGACACATCAGGAATATCGACGCCGCGTGCCACCACATCCGTCGCCACCAGCAAAGGCAGATCGCCGCTGCGGAAGCGCTTGAGGACGGTTTCGCGGGCATCCTGCGACAGATCACCGCTGATGACATCGACCTGATAGGCACGCTGACGCAGGGCTTCCGACACTTCCATCGCACGCGCACGGGTGCGGGTGAAGATCAACGCGCTCTGGATATCCTGGACTTCCAGGATGCGCGAGAGGGCGGCAATCTTGGAGTCATCATGCACCATCACGTAATTCTGCTCGATGCTCTGCACGGTCATCTCTGCTGCCGCGACCTGAATGATCTGAGGATCATGCATGTACTGCTTGGCAAGACGCCGAATGGTATCAGGTAGCGTGGCCGAGAACAGCGCCGTCTGGCGATTCTTGGGTGTGGCAGCCAGAATGGTTTCCACATCATCGATGAAGCCCATCTTGAGCATTTCATCGGCTTCGTCCAGCACCATGAAACGAACATGGCTCAGGTCGAGCATTTGTTTTTCCATCAGGTCAAGAATACGACCCGGTGTGCCGACCACGACATGTGCGCCGCGCTCAAGCTGGCGCTGCTGACGGATATATGATTGGCCGCCATAAATCGCCACCACGCGGGCCTTCATGAACTGGCCGTAGCGCTCCACATTGGTGGAGACCTGGAGAGCCAACTCACGGGTTGGTGTCAGGATTAAGGCCTGAATTCCCTTATAATTGGCATCAAGACGGTGCAAAATCGGCAGCGTGAAGGCGGCGGTTTTGCCCGTACCGGTCTGGGCTTGGCCCAGAACGTCTACACCATCGAGCAAGGGCGGGATGGCGAGCATCTGAATATCGGTGGGTTCGGTATAGCCTGATTCCTGGACGGCGCGCAGCAGTTCTTCGCGTAAATCCAGCGATTCGAAAGAGTGTGTCATAGAGTTTTGTGTATACCTTGTCTGGTTGGACCCAATAGAAAAAAGTGATTGTCCAGTCCCCTGTAGGAGAGACAACACGACAGCCCTCTATTGGCGGCACAAGGGGAAACCTGGTGATTCGCGCAGTGGCAATGTGGATCAGGACATTTAACGCGTCCCGAATCCCCGACAGCCGCCAGGACAGAGGAGAAACCCAGTCTGTATGTAACAGACGAAAAGACGCTTTGGGGGCGTCTTAGAAATATTCTATCACAGTTTATCGTAATGCAAAGATAGAATTCTGATAGAAA
>DAOTUR010000358.1:0-6759 GCA_034436915.1 Anaerolineae bacterium | reverse complement strand
GAACTGGTGAGGCATCCCGAAGTGCCTATCTATTCGTCTCTAACGGAGCCTTCTCAGGCCAAGTCTGGTAAGCACTAGGGCTAAAAGCCCCTCCCTTCAGGGATGGGGATGCTTACTTTCAGGGGAATTGAAAGGAGTACAGAGGTTAAGTCTGTACTCCCGGTCAAACCAAGCTCGACTGGCGAACCTGGGTTGTGAGGGGATTACCCGAGTAACGGGCCTCTCTCACGTGTAACTGAGGTGAAAGAGGTATAGCTAAAGGGTAGCCCCCTGCTTATGACCTGCATTCATGATCACCTCCTTTTTGTTAGTGGCCGATGGAAAAAAGTATAGCACGAATTTCAGACGTGTCAAGCAGTAAAAAACTCGTTGTGACCCGTTGTCGTTCTTTCTGAGACAATTCTTACACCGCTCAAATATTCTATGTTTACCCCTCACCCTCGGCCCCTCTCCCACAAGGAGCGAGGGGTGAAAAACAGGGCAAAAAGCTTCTCTACCACAAATGGAGGGGTTGGGGGTGAGGGTGAAAAGCGGGCCAAAACTCAAATGATGGGAAAATTGCTATGTCGCAAGTGCTCACCCGCCGCCGCTGGATGCTCAAAGCGCAGGGGCGGCATATCGTCATCGTCCGAGGCACACAGGAGAAATTTGAGCATCCGCTGATGAAGGCGCTCACCTGGGCGCTGTATCTGCCGCAGTATCCCCATGCCACGATTGAAGCCTGGATTGGAGATCGCTATAAGCCGGATGTGGTCGCCTTCCCGGAAGAGATTCGCGGGCCGTATGACAAGCCGCTCTTCTGGGGCGAGGCGGGGTTGGTGAGCGTGGACAAGATCGAATCGATGGCCCGCCGCTATCCAACGACGCATTTTGCCATCGCTAAATGGCACAAGCCGCTGGTATGGACGATTGACACGGTGACTGAGGCGCTCAAGGGCCTGAAACGCGAGGCCTCGTTTGACGTGATTTCTTTCCCCGATCACAGCGCGGATTTCATTGATGACGATGGGCAGATCACGATTGGCTTCGATGATGTGACATGGGAACGGGTGGGGGAACCATTGTCATAAACCCGTGCGTGGTTCAATCAGCCCTCCGCCCCTATAATCAAACCCATATCAACCGTGTTTGAGAAAGGACTGCCATGCAGCGGTGGCGTGGTCTCGTCGTTTTTGTATTGTGTCTGGGGTGGGTGATCGGTGTGCATGGGCAAGAGCCGCTGCGACTGCCTGCGCCGCTCTATGTGCTGACGAATGAAGGCATCGTGCAGCGCTATCGTCCGAGCGAGGCGGGCTTGAAGGCGATCACGCCGCTCAATACCTTCGTGGTCGATTTTCGCCTTGCACCGGATGATAACTGGCTGACCTACCGCACGCCGGACGGCCTGTGGCTGACGAATCTCTACCGCGATGACAGCCCGCACCAGCTTGAAGGCGCGAGCGCGGGCGTCCCACCGATTCGCGGGCATGGCGACACCATCGCATGGTCGCCGCAGGCCGATGCGCTGGCCTATACGACGCTGACAGGCGTGCGCGTGCATTTTTTCACGTCGGGCGTGTTTGCAGATGTGGCGATTGACAGCATTTCTCATCTCGTCTGGTCGCCCGATGGCCGCTATCTGGCGGCGGAGAATGCCGACAATGCGTGGTGGATTTATCGCCGTGACACCGACGCCATGACGCTCACGAGCGTGATTCCCGCATCGGATGGGGCGGCCTGGGTGGGCTTGACCGAGATCGTGTTTGCGCCACCCGAAGGCGGCCTCGTGGCGATGGATCTGGCCGCCGCCAATGCTCAGACGCCGCTGCTGAATGCCAGTCAGCATTATCGCTTGCCCTTCGTCGAATCCGAGGAGGCGCTGCTGGTGTTCACGATGGGCGATAATAGCCCGCGTGGGCGGCTGACGCGCATCTTCCTCAATCCGCAGGGGGCTGCCGCAGTGCCGATTGGCGAGGCTGATATTGATGTGACCGATTTACGCTGGTCGCCGCAGGGCAATGTGCTGGTGGGCTTCAAGGGCGGAGCCGTGACCGCCATCAATGCCCTCAGCGGCGAAGGTGTCGCGCTGCCTGTGCCGACAGCCGCCGCGTACAGTTGGGGGGCGCTGCTGCCCAATGAGGTCGCGCTGTTTGCGCTGCCATCCGATCTGTTTGCGCTGGCTCCCGATGAAGCCGGAGTCGTCCAGGTCTGGCGTCTGCCGCGTGATCTGCTCCCGTATGTTGTGACCAAGGCAGACATGCCCGTGAGCAGTTTCGCCATGAGCATTGCCCGCGATGCAGTGGCCTATCTCGCCGGGACAACGCTGTGGTGGCAGGATGTGAAGGGCAATGCCGCTGCGATTCAGCTCACCACCCTCACGCCGCCGCTGGCCGCAGCGCTGGCGTTTGGGCCGGATAGCAGGATTTACTACCGCGATACACACGAGGGCAAAAGCGGAATCTGGCGCATTGATCCGCAAAAGCCGCAGCCTGATCTGTTTGTGGCCGATACAGACGAGCGCCTGTATTTTCTGCCGCGTCCGGCCAGCAGTGTGAGCGCCCTGGCAGTGGGCTGGAGCGAAACAGGCGCGGGCAGCGGCATGAGCGTCTATGACACGACCACGCGGGTGCGTCTGCTCGATCTGCTGCTGACGACGCAAACCAGCACGCCGCTGCAAATCGCTGATCTCGCCGCCTATCGCGTCCCGCAGTGGCTTGAAGGCACGCAGATGATCTTTGGTGGCACGATCACACGCGGCGGTATTCCTACGATTGGGCTGCATGTGCTGGATGTCAACAATGTGCAGGAGCCGCCATTTGTGGTGTGGCGGATTGAGCAGCCCGTCATGATTCATGATCTGGTGTTTTTGCCGAATGAAAATATCGTGCGTGTCCTCGTCCAATCAGCAGACCCTGGCCCGGTCAGGCTGCTGGATGTGCCGCTCGATGGTGGGGCCGTGACGGTGCGTGCTCAGGTGGGCTTCATGATCAGGCCGCGCCTGTCGCCGGATGGCACAACCGTTGCCGCGCTGACGCAGCCGCAGGGAGATATCGAAATCTGGGCGCTGTCAACGAGGCGGCGCGTGGTTCTCGCCAACCCTGGGCAGGTGGAAATTTTAAACTGGCGTTAAAATAGATGCGTTCAGATGAGTAGAAGAGAAGAAGTTGAGCTTATCACTATAATTAATCAATAATGGGTTAAGTGGCGACTTAATCTCAGTCATTTCTCATCTTACACGTCTAGAATTGCAACACTTGGATCTAACTTATGTAGGGACTAGAGCGCATGGCAGGGGAACGTATCCTCATCATCGAAGATGAGGCGCGCATCGCGCAATTTGTTGAACGTGGTTTGATTTATGAAGGCTATCGCGTGAATGTCGCCCGTGATGGGCAAAGCGGATTGGCGATTGCGCGGGATAATCCGCCTGATCTTGTGATTCTGGATTGGATGCTGCCGGGTCTTGATGGATTAGAGGTATGTAAGCGTCTGCGGGCGGCCAGCGATGTGCCGATCATGATGCTGACAGCCAAAGATGATATCAAAGATCGTGTGCTTGGGTTGGATGCCGGGGCTGATGATTATCTCGTCAAGCCGTTCTCCATCGATGAGTTGATGGCGCGTGTGCGCTCATTGTTTCGCCGCTCGGCTCCCACGTCGCGCCCGGAGATTTTGCGCTTTGGTGATCTGACGCTCGATACCGGGACTCACCGCGCCTATCGGAGCGAACGGGCGATTGATCTGACGGCCAAAGAGTATGAGCTGATGGAATTGTTCATGCGGAATCCGCGTCAGGTGTTGACCCGCGATGTGATTTTTGATCGCGTCTGGGGCTACGATTTTGGCGGGGAGAGCAACATCATTGAAGTGTATGTGCGCTATCTGCGGCAAAAGACCGAACAGGAAGTGGAAAGCCGCCTCATCCACACGGTGCGCGGCGTTGGTTACGTCTTACGCGAAGAGTAATTTTAGCGATATCTTGATATCTTAACGTATGCTGCCGCTGCGATTTTCCTTTCGAACACGTCTCGTATTCTGGTATACGCTTCTGCTCACGGTGACAGTCCTCATTCTTGGTGTTGTCATTGTCACAGTGAGCCGAGCGTCAATTTTGAATACGATTGATGTTGTTCTGGAAAAGACCAGCACAGCGGTGGTCAATGTCATTCGTCTCACGCCACCAACAGCGGATGATGCCGCTGCTGTCGTTCTGTCACTGATATCTGATGCCCCTCTGCACACCCCCGATACATCGGTTCAGATCTGGCAAACCTGGGATGATAACGGCACGATCACGCCTCGCTTACTTGAGGCGTCTGAGAAACTGACCTCTCCCGCGATGGCGCTTGACCCCGCCAACCTGACGACGACTGTGCCGCACTCCGCCAGCCTGATCTTCAACGGTGACAGGCTGCGAGTGCTCAGCATTCCCCTGTTGGATGGGACTAAATCGTTTGGCGTCATCCAGATGGCAACCTCGATTTCTCACTTTGAGCAGATGCAGCAGTCGCTGCCACCCATCATTACCCTGGCGGCGGTGATTGCGATTATGATATCGCTCGTGATGTCAATCGCGCTGGCAGAGCGTGTTATCCGTCCGATTGAGACGATCACACAGACGGCCAGCCACATTGTCAACGCGCATGATCTTTCGGTGCGTCTGCCCGAAGACATGGCGGATGAAGAATTGGGCCGGCTGATTCGCGTGTTCAATCACATGATGGAACGGTTGGAGCATGTCTTCAATGTGCAGCAGGAGTTCATCGGCGATATTTCGCACGAGATGCGGACACCGCTGACGACCATCCTGGGCCATCTGGAGATCATGCAACGCTATGGTGTGGACGGCGAGTCGCTGCAATCCGTTCATCAAGCGGCTGAACGCCTGTCACGCACTGTCAATGAACTGCTGCTGCTGGCACGGGCGGACAGTGGGGCTGTCGTTGTGGAGATGGCTCCGCTCGATTTTGATGTGCTCATACTTGAGGTGTATGAGCAGGCGCTCCATCTCACAAAAAACCGCACTCTCAAAATCATTCTGTCTCCCATTGATGCGGTGCGAGTCCAGGGCAACCGCGAACGCCTGCGCCAACTGTTGATGAATCTGATCACGAATGCGATCAAATTCACGCCGGATCACGGCTCGATTCGTCTCTCGCTCAAGGCAGAGGCGAATCAGGCGGTGCTTGAGGTGACGGATACAGGCATCGGCATTTCTGAGAAGGATCAAGCACGCATCTATGATCGCTTCTTCCAGGCCGATTCATCGCGGGCGCATCGCAGCGAGAACGATGGCGCGGGGCTGGGCCTGTCCATCGCCAAATGGGTTGTTGATATCCATCACGGCCAGATTGTCGTGCACAGCGTGGTGGGGCAGGGGACAACCTTCCGCGTCACACTGCCCGCGCTGCCCCTGTCGGCCAATGGGGTTCGTCTGCCTGAGTTAGAGGATCATTGGCCTACCAAATCGCGCACATCCAGGGATAAAGACACACGATGAAACCGCCCGCGATTGATCTGGCCGATGTGCAGATGCTGCCGCAACTGCAAGAGCAGGTTGTGCCTGTGGCCTACCGCGATGAGAATGAGCACATGAATGTGCGCCACTATATGACCCTGTTCGATGAGGCGGGCTATCCGATGGTCGCCAACCTGGGCCTGACACCGGAATTCCACGTTCAGCACGGCACAGGTGGCTTTGATCTGGAGCATCATTTGCATTATCTGAACGAGGTGCTCATCGGAGATCGCGTGGCGGTGTATTATCGCCTGCTGGCCCGCAGCGCCAAACGCCTGCACTACATGATGTTTTTGACCAACGAGACGCGCCAGAATATCGCGGCGACGTTTGAGTGCGTCAACTCCTTTGCCGATCTGACACAGCGCAAGACCGCGCCGTATCCGCCGGAGATCGCCGCACGCATCGATGCAATTCTGGCACAGCATCAGGCGCTGACGTGGGCGGCTCCTGTGTGCGGCGTCATGGGGGCGTAACCCCGCCTTTTCCGGCAAAAATTTGCTGTGTGTAGAGGCGACTCATGAGTCGCCCGTTTCTCGTTGTCGCCCGTTTCTCGTTGTCGCCCCTTGCGAAGAAAAAGTCCCGTCTCAGAACCACGCCTTACACCTGTGTCTAAACCCCCCATTCAACCCATTATCCAAATTTATTTGCGCGTAGGATATAGACGTGTTTAGTAATGTCGCTTTATGAGGTGATGTATGCAGCAGCAAGCTCCCACGAACAATAATCAAATGCGGACTGCCGCGATTGTGACGATTGTCGTCATTGTCGGGCTACTTCTCCTGGGTCGTTTCGTCACCGGGATGAGCGGTAACACCACTCCCACGACCTCCGATACCACCTACAACGGTGGCAGCACGACCAACAACAACCCCGTGAATCCGAATAACAACACGCTCAATCCGAGCAATAACACGACCAATAACACGGGCGTCAACACGCTTGGCCCGGTGGTGGCGGCGCAGGCCGTTGACCGCGATAACTGTGCGGTGGATGCCACGACACGTTTTGCAACCAACCAGCCCGTTTATGTCGTCCTGGCTGACTCGAAGCTGCCGAAAGGCACGACGATGTTTGCCCGCCTGTACAAAGATGGTGTGGCAGTTGAAGACACCAAAGAACTCACTGCCCAGTCCGATTACAACAATGTGTGCGTGAACTTCGTGTTCAAACCGTCGCAGAGCGCCCAGGTGTGGACAGCAGGCAGTTACGAGGCGGAATTCTTCGTCAATGGCAATTCGTATCGCTCAACATCGTTCGAC
>DAOTUR010000357.1:0-21564 GCA_034436915.1 Anaerolineae bacterium | reverse complement strand
CCCAAGCCGCCTGTTTAATCGTTCACCGCAGAGTTCGGAACTGGTGAGGCATCCCGAAGTGCCTATCTATTCGTCTCTAACGGAGCCCTTGCGGGCCAAGTCTGGTAAGCACTAGTGGGCCATGTGGCATGATGTGCGGCATTCATTTTCCGGTTTTCGAGTTCAAACTGAGATCAAAGAATACCATTATCCACGACACATGGCCCACTAGGGCTAAAAGCCCCTCCCTTCAGGGATGGGGATGCTTACAAAGTCTTTAGATAGAGACAGGCTTTGCACATCTTAACCACTGTGTAAATCATCAGATTATTATAATCTGCGATTTCACTTGCGGTCAAATGGCCTTTCTATCTACGACCTTATATTATGACAATTAGTGTAAACTGTAAACATTATAGCTTTAATGGAATTCTAGTAGAAGAACATATAAACCCGTTTTACTTTCCACTTGTTGGCATGTCTTTGATTAGGTCATGTGGCTCTTAGCAGCTAGGACTTAAGAAACACATTTAAGCTGATTCCTTCGTCACAAGGGGCAAAACCGAGGTCGATGATAGCAAATCAGATTGCGGCGGACGCTGTTGTAAGAGGATTACAGCGGTCAGAATGAAGACCATGCCTAAAAATTGCGTCGGGCCAATCGGCTCATGGAGGACGAAGAAAGCTGTAAAAATCCCCACGACTGGCTCAAACGTGCCAATAATGGCGGCTTGCGCTGGCCCAATGCGCTGAATCCCTGCATTGAGGGCGAAAATGGGTAGGCTGGTTGAGACGCCCGCCAGGATCAGCAGGCCCACCCATGCCGCAGGGCTGGCGGGAATCTGGAAGCCGAACACGGGAATAAAGGCGATCAGGAAGATGAGAGTCGCGGTCAACTGCCACGCCGTATTGCGTGTGGTATGCCGCGATCCCTTCATGAGATAACCCGCTGAAATGAAGAACACCATCACGCTGACAGCATGGGCCAGCGCCAGGACGAGGCCAAGCGAATCGATGGTCTTTGCTGCGCCCATATCGCTGATGGTCAGGATCGCCCCGACCATCGTCAGCCCCAGCGACATCCAACCCAGGCACGAGAGAGGCTGGCCGAGGAAGTAAGAGGCTATCGCCACCATCGCCGGGTAGGTATAAAACAGCAGCAGGAACACGCCTACAGGCAGCCGTTGCAGGCCGAAAAAGGCCAGCAGGACGCTCACGCCATACATGACTCCCAGGATAAACAAAGATGTCAATGGAACACGCACACTGGAAGCGTCGGTCTTCTTCTGCGTGGGACGGGCTTTCTGGGCAGCGCTGGCGATCCAGATGAGCGGCACAGCCAGCACATAGCGCCAGATGGCAATATCAGTGGGCTTGAGCTGAGAGTGTTGATAGATAAAGCGCAGGGTCGCCGGAAGAACCCCGTAGGCCACCGAGGAGAGCAGGATAAACAGCACGCCAACGCGATAGGTTGAGAGACGCATAGTACAAGACCATCCAGCGGAATAAAGCAGAAGAGAACGAGCACCATACAAACACGAAGGACGCAAGAATTTCTGCGCCCCTCGTGATGGGTGTCTGACGAATCGCAGTTAGATCAAATGCACGTTGTTGATGAGGGCGCTCACCAGCGGAACGATGATGCCCATCACCAGCACGCCCACTGCCGAGATATAAATCGCAGCCGTGAGCGCCCGCGAATCGCCGGGTGTGCCTGTCGGCGTCTCGCTGCTTTCAACGTACAGATACATGTTCATGACGACACGCATATAGTAGAAGGCGCTCACAACGCTCGTGAGCACGCCCACGACGGCCAGCAGGATCAGCCCGCCGCGCACCGATGCGCCAAACACAAGCCATTTGCCTATGAAGCCGCCCGTGAGCGGGATGCCGATCAAGCTCATCATGAAGACGGCCATGGATGCGGCCAGCAGCGGACGCGAGGTGGCAAGACCTCGGAAATCGCTGATGGCAACTGGGGAGCCATCGTCTTTTTCCAGCGCCATCGCCACGCCAAACGCGCCCAGATTGGTGAACATATACGCCAGCAGATAGACGCCGAGCGCCTGTGCTGCCTGATTTGCCACGCCTGGGGCGATGGGTTCACTGGCGACAGCCGCGACAGCCATGAGCAGATAACCCGCGTGTGCGATGGAGGAATAGGCCAGCATCCGCTTGATATTGGTCTGTGACACAGCGACGAAATTGCCCAACAGCAGCGTCATGACCGCCACGACCTCAATCGCATTTTGCCACGCGGCGGCATAGCCACCGATGAGGACAAACGATGAGAGGCCAACCGCCATTACGCGCATCAGGGCCGCAAAGCCGCCGACCTTCGCCACCACGCTCATGAAGGCTGTGGCCGGAGTGGGCGCACCTTCATACACATCGGGCGTCCACATGTGGAAGGGGACAGCCGCGACCTTGAAGCCGAGGCCGACCAGGGCCAGCGCTGCCCCGGCCAGAATGAGAAAAGCCGGGGTGCGGTTGGTGCTGAAATTTGCCAGGATATCGGGTACAGCGGTGAAGATGCCGTGCAGATTGGTTGTGCCTGTGGCCCCATACAGCAGAGCGGAGCCATAGACCAGGAAGGCGCTGGAAAATGCGCCCAGGATGAAATACTTGACGCCGCTCTCTTCGGAGCGCAGAGCAGCGCTATCGCGCAGGCCAGAGACGACGCGGAACGCCGCCATGACATACAGCGGGATGCTCAACAGTTCCAGCGAGACGAAGATCACGATGAGATCATTGGCACTCACCATGAACATCGCGCCAGCCGATGACAGCAGCAGCAGGACATAGTATTCCCCGCGCTGCGTCTGCGTGCGTCGCAGATAATCCGTCGTGATGAGCACAGTGATGAAGCCACAGCCCACAATCGTCAGATTGAGCAGCGATGTGAAGGCATCCGCTGTGAACATGCCTGCAAACGCACTTGGATTGGCGGGCGTATAGTTGCTCAGTGTCAGGATGCCGCTGACGGTGAAGATCATCAGCGCGAGAGCGGGCGTCCAGGTGACGCGCCGTTCTTCTGGCAGAAACAGATCGACGAGCAGCAGAGCCATCGCACCAATCAGCAGTACGATGGCCGGCAGCGCGACGTTGATGTTATACGCAGCAAGCGTATCCAGCGTCGGTGTCGTGAACATGATCACCCCTTATTTGGATTCGCCCGTTGCCACTGCGGTTGATTGCAGCGGGAGGGCCGTTGGTTGTGCCTCGGCTGGTGCAATCGCAATGGTACTGGTATTGGCTGCTTCCACACGAGCCACGAGTTGATTGGTGGCCGTATCCATGACACCAAAGAAACCGCCAGGCCGCAAACCGAGCCAGAAGATCATGATCAGGATCGGAATCAGCACCGCCCATTCATTCCACTTGAGTTTCAGTACGCTTGAACCATCGTCGCCCGTGCTGTGGCCGTGATCGTCATGGGCGTCGTGGCTGTCGCCGTGTCCGTCAGCATGAGCCGGCGCTTTCCAATCGCCCATAAACACACCCTGATACATATACAGGATGTAGACGGCTGACATGATGACGCCGAGTGTTGCGAACAGGGTGAAGAAGAAGCCGAGATATTTGCTGCCAATCGAGCCGAGCAAGATTGTGAACTCGCCGACGAAGCCGTTCAAGCCTGGGAGACCCATGCTCGACAGCGCGATAACGAGAGCAATCGCACCCAGGGCCGGGGCCTTGCTCCAGATGCCGCCAAAGGCCGACATCTCTTTGGTGTGATAGCGCTCATAGAGGATACCCACGATCAGGAACAAGCCGCCCGTGCTGATACCATGATTGATCATTTGCAGCGTTGCGCCCTGAACGCCCTGTGCATTGAGCGCAAAGATGCCCAGAACCACAAAACCGAGATGGCTCACGGAGGAGTAGGCGACGAGTTTTTTCACATCTGTCTGCGCGTAGCAGACCCACGCGCCATAGATGATGCCGATGACTGCCAGCACCCCGATGACAGGCGCAAACTGGATGCTTTCTTTCGGGAACATCGCCAGATTGAAGCGCACGAGGCCATATGTCCCCATCTTCAGCATGACGCCCGCCAGAATGACGGAGCCTGTGGTCGGCGCTTGCACATGGGCATCAGGCAGCCAACTGTGGAAGGGCCAGACAGGAACCTTGATCGCAAACGCGATAAAGAAGGCAAAGAATAATAACGGCCCTGTCATTTCAGAGGCGGATGCCGCACCTGTGTTTGCCCATGACCAACCGGGCGCATTCACCTTTGCGATAATCTCCGGCAGGACGAACGTGCCTGTGGCATTGGCGACATACAGGATGGCGATGAGCATCAGGATCGAGCCAGCCATCGTATACAGGAAGAACTTGATGGCGGCATAGACGCGCCGATCACCACCCCAGATCAGGACCAGGAAGTACATCGGGACGAGTGTGACTTCCCAGAAGATGTAGAAGATGATCAAATCCTGGATCATGAACACGCCCAGCATGGCCCATTCCAGCATCAGCAGGAAGCAATAGTACAGCTTCTGCCGCCCGCGTTCTTCCAGCACACCCATGCTGAACGATGCCAGCACCGCAATCGGCATGATGAAGGTCGTGAGTAGGATGAGCAGCAGGCTCAGGCCGTCCACGCCGACAAAATACTCGGAGTGGATGAGCGTCTGGCCGACTTGAATATTAAGCCAGTTGAAGCGGTGGATCATTTGCAGATCAGGATTGCTGTGGTCGAAACCCGCCCACAGCAGAAGCGATACCAGAAACGTCACGATGGTCGTGGCGAAAGCTGTCCATTTAATTTCCTGCTTCTTGGTCTCACCATTCAGGAACAAAATGATGGTGAATCCGACCAGCGGCAGAAATAATACCAGTGTCGTCAGCGAAAATTGCCCAAACATGCGATGAGAACTCCTCTCTAGCGCGCTTGTAACAGCGGCAGCAGCATCACAACGACGACAGCCACCACACCAAGTAATAAAGCAACGGCATACGTGCGAACATAGCCCGTTTGGACACCACGCACACGCCCACTGACGAGCTGCACCACACGCGCCACTCCATTGACTGTGCCATCGATCAGACCTTGATCGAACGGCTGCGCCAGGAATTTGGAGATGGTGTTATAGCCGCGTGCAAGCACGCTGTCATGGAAGTAATCGTGCAGGAGGTTCCAATCCAACGCATACAACACCTGCGAGATCCGATTATAAGGATTCTCGAAGAGGCGGAAGTAAATCTCATCCCAGTACATCCGCGCATTCGCCAGACGCCACAGCGGGCCAGATGCGCCCGTATCGATGGGGTCTTTGCGCTCTTCAATCGCGCCTTCAGGGTGTGTCACGGCCTTGTTGCTGCCGTAGATCGAATGCGCGAAGAAGATTGCGCCGAATGCCAGCAGCACGGCGACGATTGCCAGCGGCCAGTTGAAGACGAGGGCGGCTTCTGCTGTCACAGAGGGCATGGCTGATTCCAGGAAGTGCTGGAATTCATGCCCCTTGAGGCCCAGGAAACCGTAAAACGGCCCGCCCTCTGCGACGTTGATAAACCCGATGCTAAAGCTGAAGAAGGCCAGGATCACCAGCGGGATCGTCATCCATGACACGCTCTCCGGGGCCTGCGCTGCGGCTGCGCTGCGCGGGCTGCCAAAGAACACCATCTGCACCTGCCGCCACATATAGAAGGCCGTGAAGCCTGCCGCTGCCAGCAAGAGGAACAGCGCCAGGAAGCCCGCAATATTCACGAGCGTATCATGGCTGGAGAAGGCTTTTGCAAACGCATCGCCCAGGATTTCATCTTTTGACCAGAAGCCTGCAAAGAAGGGCAGGCCGGACAGCGCGAACGTCCCGAACAAATATGTCCAGAATGTGATGGGCATCCGACTGGCGAGGCCGCCCATATTCCGCATATCCTGCGGATCAAAGGTGTCGGGTGCATGATCATCATGACCGTGATCATCGTGGCCGTGATCGTCATGAGCGTGGTCGTGATGATGACCATGCTCGATGCCGTGAATGACCGAGCCGCTGCCGAGGAACAACAGCGCCTTGAAGACCGCGTGCGTCAGCAGATGGAACAGCGCTGCCGCATACGCGCCCAGACCCACTGCCGCCACCATGAAGCCCAGTTGCGAGATGGTGGAGAAGGCGAGGACGCGCTTGATATCCCACTGGCCCATCGCTATGAAGCCCGCCAGCAGCGCCGTCAGTGAGCCGACGATGGTGATGACAAGACGCGCTTCCGGCACGTAATCCAGGAAGACGTTAGAGCGAATGAGCAGGAACACGCCCGCCGTAACCATCGTCGCGGCGTGCATCAGCGCCGACACAGGCGTCGGGCCTGCCATCGCGTCCGGCAGCCAGACGAAGAGGGGGATTTGTGCCGATTTACCCGTCACGCCCAACAGCAGGAACAGCACAATCAGGATCAACAGCGTGCGGAATTCAAACGTGTATGGCCCGATATGAATGGTGCGCTCGGGGCTGTTTTCAGGCAGCTCCATCAAGCGGGCGGTCTGATTAAACACGCCCAACTGCTTCAATTCAAAGCGGCTGTTATCGACCTGATTGAGGGTGACAGCAGCGTGTGCAGCCTCGCCCCCGTGTGCTTCGTCCACTGCACCAATAGCATGTGTGTCGGCTGTCGTATCTGCGCTGTGTGTATCGACGACTGTCTCCGCGCCGTGCGCTTCAACAGCCGCCGGGGTAACGAGTGTCTCACCGCTGACTGCGACAGGCGCAACGATTGTTGCGGGTGTGTTGGAGATGGCGGTGGCGGCAACGGCTGTTGGCTGTGTATCAACCGCAGCGGGTTCAGCACCTGTGGTGACAGGCTGCTCAACCGCAGCGGCCTCGCCTTCGCCTTCTTTGGCGCAGGCTTCAAAGCCGTTGATTTCGCGGGCATAGCAGGTGTTCGCCATTTCGCCGGGGCGGTAGAAATCGAGCGTCCCGAACGTCCAGAAGATGAGGAAGATTGCCATCAAAATGCCGAAGTCGCCAATACGATTGACGATCATGGCTTTGCGAGCAGCATTTGCGTTCTTGCGCCCCAGTGCGCCACCCTTGTCCCACCAGAAGCCGATGAGCAGGTACGACATCACGCCCACGCCTTCCCATCCGACGAACATCATCAGGAAGTTGTTGGCGGTGACGAGGATGAGCATGAACATCAGAAACATGTTCAGATAGGCAAAGAAGCGCGAAAATTTGGGATCGCCGTTCATGTAGCCCATCGAATAGATATGGATGAGCGACCCGATGCCTGTGACGATCAGCAGCATGGTGGTGGTCACGGGGTCAACACGGAACTGCCAGGGGATATTCAGCCCGATGGAGTCTATGCTAATCCAACTGTCAAACACGCCAGCCGGATTGACCACTGACCCTATACTGTGGACTTCACGCATATGGAAGAAGATCAATAAGGAGATGAGAAAAGCGAGCAGGGCGGCTCCAATGCCGATCCAGCCGGAGACGCGCTCGCGCAGGCGTGCGCCCCAAAAGATGTTAATGAACGCCCCCAGTGCCGGAATAAGCAGCACCAGAGGGATCAATTGCGGATACGTCGATGTCTGCATGTCTCGCTAACCTTCCATCTGGTGGAGGTCATCAATATTGATACTCTTCTTATGGCGGAAAATCGTAACGATGAGCGCCAGACCAATCGCCACCTCAGCCGCCGCCACTGTCATGACGAAGAACACGAAGATATGACCGTTCGTGTTTTGCCATTGGCGGGCGAAGGCCACCAACGCCAGATTGGAAGCATTCAGCATAAGTTCCACCGACATAAAGACGAGGATGGCATTCTTACGCATGACGACGCCCATCGCGCCGAGGATAAATAAGATCATGCTCAAGACGATGAAAAATTCTGCCGGAACAGGATAGGCCATAAAATCTCTCTCCCTGATGCCTATAGACTGCTTATGAATCGCCTGTTGGCAGTTGGGGCGTTTCCGCCACGATATCGCTGCCTGTCTGCGTTGAAATGACATTGATCAATGGACGGCTGACCTTGCGACGAACATTGCTGCGCCGCTCTGATTTTTCCGCTTCGGGACGGCTGAGGACGATCACGCCCACCAGCGCCACCAACAGCAGCATCCCCACCAGATTTACAGGCAGCAGATAATCCGTGAATAACAGGCGGCCAATCGCTTTCGGGCTGCCAAACGGCGGCTCGGTATTGATGGTGATGGCCTGTACAACCCCGTCCTGTGAGTCGGCAGTGCGGGCAAAGACCAGCATTGTCTCGGTATCTGTCTTGATGACGTAATTATCAAGCCGTCTGACGACGTTAAAAGCGCCATCGAGGAAGGCCAGATTGTACATCCCCATCGGATACGAGAAGATGCCCGGTGCGCCCTGGTACGCGACAGTGGGGGCGAGGATACGATCAATCAGGACGGTTGAGCCATCCCGCGTGACAGTGGTTACAGCGCCCTCTGGCCCAAGATCGACCAGCGACACAGGCGACTCAGAGGCGCTGTTGACGACGACCAGACGACCTTCGTCCGCGCCCGCCTGCTTGCCACTCGTGGGAATGCTCAACAGCTTGACCTGCGTCCCTGCCGTCGCATTGAATTCCCCGGCGGCGGTCAGGGTTGCCACATCGCCATTTGCCAGCGTGATCGTTTGCGGGGCGGCAACGGGCTTATCAGTCTCAGCATTCTTGATATTCACCTTGTAAGTGCCGGCTGGCAGCGTCTCAAACGTCGTGGCTTTGCCGAACGCAAGGTTGCTGACCGTGATCGGTTGCGGCAGTGTATCACCGCTGATGGTCAGATTGAGTTCCGAAGTGGCCGATGCATTGACAAGACGCACCGAGGGACTCGCCAATTTCTGATCCGGCAGTTTGAAGCTGCCATTCACAATTGGCCCACCCAGCACCACCAGCAGAATCACGCCTGCCACCGTCGCGGCTCCCACCAACCAGGGAAAGCTGCGTGTCGTCGTATCGCTGCTTTGCTCCGCCTTGAGCAGCATGATGACGAACAGAAATAACACCATAATCGCGCCCGTATACACCGCGACTTGTACCATCGAGAGAAACGGAGCGTCGAGCATCAAAAAGAGAAATGCCACGCAGCCAAAATTGGCGATCAAACCAAGAGCACTGTGAACAGCGTTATTGCTCGTCAACATCACGAAGGCAAATGCCAGTGCTAAGATGCCAACGGCGATGAAAAGGAGAGCTTCGACTCCCATCAATCAATCCTATTCCGTCAATCCGAGCGCGTGTGAAGTTTAACACAAGTGCTCAGAGACTTCAAAACGATTCCAACCTGTTTGAAGCAAGATCACAACTCTGGCGACCCCGATTCACAGTTTGGACGGGGTTCTATAGCCCCGCCCAAACTGTGTGTTTGTATGACCTGCGATCCGCGCCTATTTGGGATCAGGCATATTGGGAATCGACTTGGTAAAGACGCCCGGCTCAACGGCACGCGGCGTCCCCTGCTGGCCTGCGGGTACTGGGTCGATCAGCATGTCCTTGACATAAATGGCATCACGGCGATCTGTGAAGCTCATCTCGTGCTCCTGGCCCAGTTCAATCGCCTGAGTCGGGCAGGCATCTTCGCAGTAGCCGCAGAAGATGCAGCGGATCATATTGATTTCGTAGGTCTTGGCGTAACGCTCGCCAGGGCTGAAGCGATTATCATCGGTCTGATCCGCCGCTTCGACCCAGATAGCATCCGCAGGGCAGGCCGCCGCGCACAAGGAGCAGCCAATGCACTTCTCCAGGCCATTGTCATAGCGCCGCAGGTGATGACGCCCCTTGTAACGTGCGTTGAACGGGCGCATCTGTTCCGGGTATTGCAGCGTCACAGGCTCTTCCATCAGGTGCTTAAAGGTGGTCGCAAAACCACGCAGTAGGTTCATCGTCACTCTCCTGTCATACATCACGAGTCACGGAGGGGCATGTTTTACCCCTCCGAAAGAAGCCTTAGGACGCGTTTAAAAACAAGTCCGCAGAGTTCTAGAATGGGTCGTCTCATCTACATTCTGCGACTTTATTTTTAAACGCGTCCTTAGTCGCCGCTGGATTTTGTCACCGATTTGCTGGCGGGTTCAATCGCTGTGCTGGTGTTGGATGTTGATCTTTCGATGCTCTCCAGGCCGCTGATGAGGCTGCGGACGAGCACGAACGGTACGGCAAGCAGGCCGCCGACCAGATTCAAGACCACCCAGCCGCCGCTGCGATACTGACCTGTGATCAGCGGGTCGTCCGACAGCTCAGGCTCGGCATTCGCCTTGTCTGCCTCGCCGCCGCGCAGGAAGAAATAGCCGCCTGCCACAACAACGACGAAGAAGATCAGCGAGACCAGCCCATACACAGACGGACTGCCGGACACATCGCCAATGACGACGGACACGGCTGTCCATGTCACCGCGAGCAGGGACAGCGGCAGCATGACCTTCCAGCCGAACTGCATTAGACGATCATAGCGGATGCGCGGCAGAGTGGCGCGAACCCAGATGAACACCAGCAGGAACAGCACAACTTTGACGATCAGGAACAATGGCCCCAGGATCGGCACGCTGTCAACCAGCACGAGATTGTAGCCGCCAAAGAACAGCGATGCCGCAATGATCGCTGCGCCGATCATACCGAGGTATTCCGCCATCATGAACATGGCGAATTTCATACCGCTGTACTCAGTCATGAAGCCTGCTGTCAGTTCCTGTTCGGCTTCTGGTAGATCGAAGGGCGAACGGCTGACCTCAGCGAACAGGCCAATGATCAGCAGCCCGGCGGCCAGCGGATTTTGAAACACGAACCACTGCCAGATATTCTTCTGCTGATTGATGATGTTGCCGACGCTCATGCTGCTGGCGAGCATCACAGGCACAGCCATCGACAGGCCGAGCGCGAGTTCATAGCTCAACATTTGCGCCGAGGCCCGCAGACCGCCGAGCATGGCGTACTTGTTATTGCTCGACCAGCCCGCCAGCACAATGCCATAGGTCGCAAGGCTGGTGATACCGAGCAGCCATAGCACGCCGACGTTGACATCGGCCATGCCCAGAGGGACTTGATACCAGTTGCCATCAAACCAGGGGATGATGATCTTGGGGCCAATCGGGATGACGGCCACAACGATCAGCACCGGGATCACCTTGAGCATCGGCGCAAGGTAATACACGAACAAATCCACTTTGTCCGGGATGATGTCTTCTTTAAAGATCAATTTCACGGCATCGGCGGCAGGCTGCATAAAGCCGCCCGGCCCGACGCGATCCGGCCCGACGCGCTGCTGAAACCACGCGATGACTTTGCGCTCAAGCAGCGTTGTGTAGGCGAAGCCCGTGACGATGACGAGCACGAAGATGATGCCGTAAACAATCGGATACACGACGCGGCAGGTTTCCGATTCCGAACAGGGGATGATGCGCTCAATCCGCTGCTGCGGATTCAGCAGGAAATCAATGCCCCCGCCCACCCAGTTGATAATTCCGGTGATATTCGACACGATCAGCACCAGCAGCAGCAAAACCACCGCCAGCGTAACAATCCCGGCCCCAATTTTTGCATTCCAACTCATATACGATCCTCGCTCATATGGGGGCAGCAGAGTCCGCCGCCCCCAGTTGGTTTCCTAGTAGGACATCACCGGTTCAGTGACTTTGGTCAGTGTCACAGGCCTGGGCTGCATGGGGATCGGCTTCTCCGCCAGATGTTTCGGCATGATCGCCAGCCCTGCAACGCCTTTGCCGTTCACCGTTGCCCGCACCCGCAGGCGATCCGCGCCATACGTGACTTCCACGACATCGCCATGCGCCACGCTGAGTTTGTGCGCGTCGGCCTCATGCAGGATGACGTAGGGCAGAAGGATACGCGGGTGCATCAGCAGGCTTGGCTTGAACGTGTTTTTGCGATTGTACAGGCGCGTGGTCGGGACGAGCATCAATTCATTTGCGCCCACCGTCGCTTTTTGCGCCTGTGCCACCGCGACAGGCTCAAGACCTGTGCCGCTGTCAGCGTGTGCAGCGATTTGTACGCCCAGGCCGCCATGATTGCCGTAGGCTGTGCCGCCGTAGTACAGGTCTTTGCCCCCGACATCCGGGAATTGGCGTTCAACCTGCGCGAGGTCTTTGTAGCGCATTCCTGCGAAAACGTCAACCTGCTGCGTGATCTCCAGCATGACCGCTGCGGCGGAGAGCGGCGCTTTGCCGTAGCCGAGCATCTCACCGATGGAGGCCAGCGCCTTCCATGCGGGAGAGGCTTCGCCCATCGGCCCCTGTGCGGTGTAGAAGCGCTGTACACGCCGTTCGCCGCTGACGAATGTGCCATCACGTTCGGCAAAGCTCTGGATGGGCAGGGCGATATGCGCGGCCTGTGCGGTGCGATCCGGAAACAGGCTGAGTGTAATCACCGTCCCCACCTTGCTGAGCCATGCGGCAGCGGTAGGATCATCTTCCAGCGGCTCGGCCTGCGCGACGATCAGGACTTTGGGCGGATTGGCGGCAATATCCTGGGTCGCTTCGGGCGTGAAGCCGAAGTAGTGCAGGCCCATTCCGTTAGGGCCGGGCAGCGGGGCGAGAAGGCCGTTATTCGGCTTGCCCACATGTCCGGTCTCGATCAGGAAATTGGCCGCCGCCTGCATCAATGCGATGCTGTCGGCCAGCGTCAAACCTTCTGCGCCCGCCACAATAATCAGATTTTTGGCCTCTGTCAGGACCTTCACCACATCGGGATAACGTTCGCGCATGATGTTGAAATCGGCGGCTTCCCCGACCTGATAGCGCACGGATGCGCCGAAGACGCGCTTGCCATAGCGTTCTGACTGGCTGGCGAACTCTTCGAGGCGGGTGGGGCGGACATTGGCGACGACAAGATACGCGCCGCGATCCTGCGCCTGTTTGATGCGAAGACGCCACACCGGGACTTCTTCTTCCAGGTCGCTGGCGATGACGAGGATGGCATCACCCTTGCCCAACTGACTGAGATTTGTGCCCTTGCCCACACCGACCTGCGCGACATACTGTGCGCCGCCGTGTGTGGGAGGCCATGCGCCCAGACGTGATCCGCCGGCTGCCGTGATCAACTTCTTGAGCTGCCACAGGTCTTCATTGGTGATGGCATCGCCTGCAATCGCCGCCACATCGCCGCCCGCCGCCTTGATCGCCTCGGCTGCTTTCGCAAAGGCATCGCGCCACGAGGCCGCTGTCAGGCTACCGCCGCGTTGCAGCATCGGCTGCATCAAACGGTCTTCGCTGCGCGTGAAATGATGGCCGAAGCGGGTTTTGTCGCTGATCCAGATTTCGTTGACATATTCATTCTGGCGCGGCATGACGCGCTTGATCATGGCCCGCCCGCCAAAATCACGGTCTACACGGGTGCTCAGGCTGATATTCGAGCCTGCTGCATCGTGCGGATCGATGCTTGGAATTTCCGTCAGCTCCCAGGGGCGTGCGCCAAAGCGGAAATCGGCGGTGGTAAGTGCGCCCACCGGGCAGATATCCGTCGTGTTGCCACTGAAATAGCTGTCGAAGCCGGGATCGCTGTGGGTGATGATTTGCAGCGAACGTCCGCGCTCGTGGAAGGCCAGCACATCATCGCCCACGATTTCATCCTGGAAGCGGATGCAGCGGGCGCACTGAATGCAGCGTTCCTGATCGAGATAGATCAGGTTGCCCAGCGGCGTATGCTTGAGAAGATCGATCTTGTCTTCAAACACCATGCGGGTTGTGCTGGGGCCGTGCGCCATTGTGAGATTTTGCAGCGGGCATTCACCGCCCTTATCGCAGATGGGGCAGTCCAGCGGGTGGCTGGTGAGCAGAAATTCCAGCACATTGCGCCGCGCCAGTTCGACAGCGGGCGTGGTGGTGCGGATATGCAGGGTCGGGCCGCCCGCGATGCGCTGCGTGCAGGCCGTTTGCAGCTTAGGCATCCAGCGCACTTTAGGCTTGCCCACTTCATCCAGCACAGGCTGGTTGGTGGCGCGATCCATCTCTTCTGTCCCCATCTCGACGATGCACATGCGGCACATACCGACAGGCTCCATCTTGGGATGGTAGCAGAAGACTGGAATATCGTTGTTGGCGTGCCACTTGGCAGCATCGACAAGATTGCTGCCAGACGGCACTTCGTAGGCTTGATCGTCGATGACGATCTTGATCAGTTTGGCGGCGTCAGCCATGCAGAACCTCCCACAGCGGGAACAAAGGCTTACTCAGGGTCTTGGGGTGGGTGGCAGTGGTAACTGGCCGATGGGATCACGGACTCCCAGATTAAAGCCGCTGATGGCCCATCCCCCGCCCTCATAGATTAAATTAATCGTCAAATTATACCGCTGCCCTGCAAAGACGACACTCCCAAGCACACGCCCATACGTTCCATTGACGGAAAACGATGAGAACGTCCAATCTGTCGGCGCGGCCATATCACTCAGCAGCGCCGGGAATTGATCGGCTGTGACGCGGCTTTGAAAGTCGTTGGACATCAGCGCATAGGCGGCAGCCGCATTGCCATCCTTGATCGCGTTCATCAACTCATTGGCTTTATTGCCCACCGGGTCGAGCACACTTCTAAAACCCCACACCAGCGCAACGCCCGTGATCAGCGTAGCGACAATGAGCAGAATGCCGGAGATGCAGCCCGTCCGCAGCGAAAACGGCAGACAGCCTGTGCGCTTGCGTTTGCTCATAGCGGTTCACCCATCTCCAGCAGCGTTTGCAGCAGACGATCTCGCAGCGCCTGGGCGACGAATCCCCAGCGGCTTTGCGCCAGTTCGGTTTCCGCCACCGTCAGCGCCTGCTGATAATCCGCCACCGCCAGCACCCGTTCCCCACGCCGCCGAAAGTGATCGCCGCGTGCGGCATAATTAGCCGCCGCCTGCGGGTAGATTTCAATCGCCAGCGTGAGAGATGCCAGTTCTTCCGCTGCCACATCGCGTCGCTGGCCTGTGATCTTGTCAGGTGAAAGGGCCACCTCAGCGTTCATAAGGGCTTCGTGAGCAGACGCAAAATCATCCGAGGGGATCGGCGGCTCTTCAACGGTATGGGGTGTTTCCAACTTTTCTGTCATGGGTTTGAGTCTCATGTTGTGTGTGCAGGGGGCAAACTGTCTGTTTGCCCCGACAAGTCATGTTGCGACCAACAGGTTTACTTCTCTTGCGCCGCAAATTTCTTCGCACCCACAGGTTTGTGTTCCAGGCTGACGTCGGCTTTCTTGCCCGACACATACTCCGTGAAGTCATCCGGAAACTGCTTGATGGTGTGAATGATCGGATTGGCAGCAAATTCGCCGAGCGCACACAGCGTGATGCCCGCCATATTTTTCGCCACATTTTCGATCAAGCGGATATCTTCGGGCTTGCCGCCGCCTGTGAGAATACGATCCAGCACCTTATCGAGCCAGTACGTTCCCTCGCGGCAGGGCGTGCATTTGCCGCAGCTTTCATGCTTGAAGAATTTGGTGATTTTGGCCGCGACCCAGGTCACATTCACGGTATCGTCCATCACGATGAGCGAGGCCGAGCCGATGATCGTGCCGAGTTTGGCCGTGTCTTCATAACTCATGCGTGTATCGAGCAGTGTATCGTTGATCGGCACAATCGGGCCGGAGCCGCCGGAGGGCAGCAGCGCCTTGAAGGGGTGAGCGTCATCCAGCGGGCCGCCGCAAATGTCATACAGCAGTTCGCGGAAGGTGGCCGTGAAGGGCAGTTCATACACGCCCGGTTTCTTCACATGGCCGCTGACGCAGTAGAGTTTCGTCCCGGCGCTCTGCTCTGTGCCATAGGCTTTGTAGGCCGCCGCGCCGTTCGCCATGATCCAGGGAACATTGGCGATAGTCTCCACATTGTTGACAACCGTTGGCTCGCCATACAATCCGCCGCCTTTTTGGGCCGGGAAGGGCGGGCGCACACGTGGCTGACCGAGTTTGCCTTCAAGACTGTTGAGCAGGGCGGTCTCTTCGCCGCAGATATACGCGCCCGCACCGAGATGTGTGTAGACCTCGCAGCTATAGCCGCTGCCCTGGATATTGTCGCCCACCAGATTCTGCTTGCGGGCCTCTTCGATGCAGTCATCAATGAAGTGCGCCACATCCCAGAACTCGCCGCGCAGATAGATGTAGGCTTTCTTTGCGCCAATGGCATAGGCGGCAATAATTGCGCCTTCGATGAGCTGATAGGGATTCGTCTCCATAATCAGACGATCTTTGAACGTGCCGGTTTCGCTCTCGTCGGCATTCACCACCACATATTTCAGTGGTTCCGCTTTGGGGATGAAACCCCATTTGATGCCTGTGGGGAAGCCTGCTCCCCCGCGCCCACGCAGGCCGGACGCCTTCACTTCTTCGATCACCTGATCGGGAGTCATGCCGAGGGCCTTTTTCAGCCCAGCGAACCCCTGATTCTGGGTGTAGATATCTAACTTGTGCATATCCGGGACATCGAAGCCCCGTAAGAGAATGTGCTTATCCATCCCTCAACCCGTCTACTTGGATGACTCATGTTCCAACTCAGCTCGTTTTTCCTCAACAAAGGCTTTGATCTTCGCCATGTCGAGGTTTTCCATATAGTGAAAATTGCATTGCAGCATCGGGGCTTTGTCGCACGCCGCTAAGCACATGACATGTTCGGCTGTGAACAGGCCATCAGCGGTTGTGCCGCCTTCTTCGATGTCGAGATAATCCAGCAGATCATGATGGAACTCATCCGCGCCGCGCAGCGCACACGCCAGATCGTTGCACACCTGGAGCCAGTATTTGCCTTTGGGCTTCTCGGAGTACATCGTGTAAAAGCCAGCGATGGATTTGACTTGGGTCGGGTCCATATCGCAGATTTGCGCGACTTCATCCAGGCCCGCATCATTGATCCAACCGTATTCTTCCTGCGCGATATACAGCAGCGGCATCACGGCTGAACGCCGATCCGGGTATTTATTCAAATACCACTGGATGCGTTCTTCATATTTGGGATTGTTCAGAATACCCATTGTCTCTCGTCCCCGGATTAGCGATCACAATCGCCCAACACAATATCGACGCTGCCGATGATCGCAATCATATCGGCGATAAGATAGCCCTCTGAGATGACCGGGAGGGCGCTGATGTGCATGAAGGAGGGCGTCTTGAAATGGACGCGGCGCGGTTTCTGGCCGCCTGTCCCATGCAAATAACAGCCAATTTCTCCACGCGGGCTTTCCAGTGAGACGTACACCTCTTCGTCCGGCGCATCAAAGCCCTGTGTCCACAGCTTGAAGTGGTGGATCACGGCTTCCATGCTCCCCCCCAACTCGCTGCGGGGCGGCGGCACAAACTTACGATTCTCAGAGCGGAAGAGACCTTTCTTGGGCAACTTCTTCATGGCCTGCTTGAGAATCTTCACGCTCTGGCGCAGTTCCTGCACGCGCACATAGAAGCGATCATACACATCACCATGCTCACCGAGCGGCACTTCAAAATCGTAGGTTTCGTAGCCGCTGTAGGGCATGGCTTTGCGCACATCCCAATTGACGCCGCTGCCGCGTAACACAGCCCCGGTCATGGCCCAGGACAGCGCCACATCCGGATCAATCACGCCGACACCCTGGGTGCGATCCAACCAGATCGGGTTATTGGTGAGGATCGATTCGTAATCGTCAATCTTGGGCTGGAAATATTCGATGAAGGAATTGACCGCCCCGTAAAATTCTGTCGGCAGATCACGCCAGACGCCGCCCGGACGAAAGTAGCTGCCCATCATGCGCTGACCGGAAATCATCTCGAAAATCCGCAGGATGAATTCACGTTCGCGGAAGCAGTAGAGGAAGACGCTCATCGCACCCATATCCAGCGCGTGCGTGCCAAGCCACACCATATGGCTGGCAATGCGTGACAATTCCAAACAGATCACGCGGATGATCTGGGCGCGTTCCGGCACATCGAGCGCGACCAATTTTTCTACCGCCATGCAAAACGCCATGTTGTTAGACATGGGGGAGAGATAATCCATACGATCTGTCAGCGGGACAGCCTTTTCATAGGTCTTGTCCTCGATATTCTTTTCGATCCCTGTATGCAGATAGCCAATATCCGGCAGGCAGGTGACGATTTCTTCGCCATCCAGCTCCAGCAGCAGACGCAAAACGCCGTGTGTGCTGGGATGGTGCGGCCCCATGTTGAGCAGCATGGTTTCGCCTGTCATGGCCCGCTGAGACACGAGGCCGCGCAGTTCTTCCAGGCTGCCTTCCCAGAGAGCTTTAGTGGCAGTGGCAGGGGGTTGAGATGCCATAGGTCCGACTCCTTCGGTCTAATTTGAACTTGCAGCACGCGGCTTGTGCTTGAGAATATCTTCCACGTTGAACGAGAACTGAATCGCCTCTTTACCCATCGGCACATCGCGGCGGGACGGATGACCGTTCCAATCCTCCGGCAGCAGCAAACGGCGCTGATCGGGATGGCCTTCAAACGTGATGCCCATCACATCATGAATTTCACGCTCAAGCCAGTTGGCCGCCGGATACACCAAGATGATCGTCGGGATCACTGGAGCGTCCTCGGCGGCAAACACCTTGATCCGCAGACGACGGTTGTAGAGCATGGAATAAACGTGATACGACACCCCAAACCGTTCAGGATGTTCGGCTGAGGGGATGTGGGGATGATAATCGACTGAACTGATGTCCGACAGAAAGTTGTACACAAGGCCGGGCGTATTGCGGAGGTGCTGCATGATCTCCAGAATCGCGTTCGGCTGCACAGCAATTGTCAACTCATCGCGGAAGGTCTTGGTAAACACAATCGCCTCCGAGAAGTGATCCTGGAGGTTTTTGAGCGGGTCGAGGGCAGGCGCAATTTGCATCGCGGGTGATCCTTACATGTGGTGGGCCGCCAGCCGAGTCAAGGTTAAAACGGGAAGCGGCCTCTGTGACTCGGACAGACGCCGCTTCTTGTCATCAATGCGGCTTATGACGCCCAATTCTTGATGTGTTCGGTCTTGATCTTCTCATGCAGCGTCAGCACGCCATGAATCAACTGTTCCGGGCGCGGCGGGCAGCCTGCGATATACACATCGACGGGGATAATTTCATCGACGCCCTGCACAACGGCATAGTTGTTATATACGCCGCCGCACGAGGCGCAGTCGCCCATCGCAATCACCCATTTCGGATCGGCCATCTGGTCGTACAGTTGGCGCACGACAGGGGCCATTTTGCGCGTCACCCGTCCGGCCACGATGATCAGATCGGACTGGCGTGGGCTGGCGCGGTTCAGCTCCATCCCAAAGCGCGACATATCATAATCAGAGGCTTGTGTGCTCATCATTTCAATCGCGCAGCAGGCCAGGCCGAAGAGCAGCGGCCACATTGCGCCTGTGCGCCCCCAATTGACAGCCGTTTCGAGCGTCGTGGTAACGATGCCCAGATTGCCGAGCTTGGAACTTACTCCCATTCCAACGCACCTTTCTTCCACTCGTAAATGAAACCAACGACCAGAATCAGCGTGAAGACCCCCATGACAATCAGGCCATACACCGATAGATCACGCATAGCGACGGCCCAGGGCAGAAAGAAAATCACTTCGACATCGAAGATAATGAACAGCACCGCCACCAGATAGAATTTCACGGGCAGACGACGATTCGCTTCCCCGATGGGCTTCATTCCGCTTTCATAGGGTGAATTTTTGCGGAATGTGGGATTTGACGGGCCAAAAACACGCGAAATCATCAAGACAATGAAAGCCAATATGGTAGCGATGATGATCATCACCCCAAGCGGGCCGAAATCGTTGAAAGCCATCCTACACTCCGTTTGTGATATTTGGAGCAATCGCTTTTGAAAACAGATTAACACAGCGCGTGCTGCAAGTCAAGAAGCGCGGAACATGATGTGATACCCAGGTTACGCGCTGAATAAACCCAAATTATACCCTATGGCGGGGTGTCTGCCGAGTTGGATTCCCAACCTCATTATGGAAAACTGGCAATACGGGACGAGCCATTGGGGAATATCGGCCAGCGGTGTGTAATTTAGGGAGGGAATGCTCGTCATATGTTAATGCCTGTAACCAAGTAGGGAATAGAAAGCAGCTAATGATTAGGTGAGCCAGAGCATTTTACGCGAGATCCGTACCACTATACTCTAAGACTACATACCTAAATAAATTTAGTCAATTTGTCTATAAAATTTTGCCAAAGCGATTTCCTGTATACGTAGCGTTTGATATCTAAACGATATATCGAATCAAATGAATTAATTTCAATTTCATCTATCTCCATAGATCTATTTACTATATCCTTAAACTTACTATGATATTGTGGGTTTCTAATAGCCCATCTTTCATAAGTGATTACAGCCATGACTTCGATAAAAGATAAATATGTCCAATGTTTCGCCCGTATTTCGTCCTTTTTCTGGTAACTATCAATAGATTGGCTCATATTATATAATGCTGTTAAATATCCTTCATCACCCATCTCTTTGAATGGTTCTGATAAAATAAAATCTGTTGGAGAAGATATATCTGAAGTTTGAAAATTTAACCAAGCTTGCAAATTCGATCTTATCCAACTTACCTCATTATCATAGTGTTCCGCAAATATTGGTAAGTAAAAATATAGATATTCTATAACAAGGCTTATAGAGTCTTCAGTGTTCATTAGATGAAATATATCCTTTATAATATCTTCATGATTATTAGATGACATTTCTAACACCCATTGCTTCAGTTCTTGTATTTTGTCTTCCAGTTTCATAGTATTTCTCCTAAACAACGAATTGATTATTGATCAGATTATAATAACATTCGCAGATTTTCTTATTTAGGGACGCATTTTTGCGCGTCCCTCGGTATGTGTCAAGAGCGGTGAGACAACTTGGTGAAAATGTTTAAGAGAGAGTCTCTCTGGACTGAGGTGGATTAATCCACACGGCGGTCGGCGCGCCTTTGACCTGCGGGTGTCCGCGACGAAAGCGAGCGGGATGAGCGGCATAGGCGCTGCTCATAACAGCCTGTCGCTGCTGCTGGATCAAAACGGCTGAGCCCTCATGAACACTGGTGGGCGTGAGCAGATTGAGACCTGAGTGGTAGTGCTCCTCGTTGTACCAGCGGAAGAAGCCCCGTGCCCAGCTGCGGGCCGCCTCGATATCGGCAAAACGCGCCGGAAAATCAGGGCGATACTTGAGGGTTTTGAACTGGGCCTCACTGAACGGGTTGTCGTCGGAGGTGTGCGGGCGGCTGTGGCTCTTGAGAATGTTCAGATCAACCAAGAGTTGGCGCAGGGCTTTGCCACGCATCGGCGCCCCATTGTCGGCATGCAAGGTCAGCTGGTCGGGCTGAATGCCCTGGGTGTGGGCACTGGTGGCGATGAGCTGTGCCGCCAGCTCACTGGTCTCGACCTCGGCGATCATCCAGCCCACCACACAGCGGCTGTAGATGTCCAGCACCACATATAAAGGGGGACGTCCACTTACTCGGCCCGCGCAGCGCCGTGATATCCCATGACCAGACCTGATTGGGGGCGGTGGCCAGCAGTTCAGGCTTCTGGTAGACCGCATGTCGCCGCAGCAGGCGACGCTCACGCACCTCCTGATACACCGCCAGCACCCGATACATGGTGCGCCAGTGACACAGGGAGCGACCTTCATCCATCAGCGCCGCATACACCTGACGCGGTGA
>DAOTUR010000356.1:0-2014 GCA_034436915.1 Anaerolineae bacterium | reverse complement strand
CCCTCAGCGATATTAAAATTTCTGTCCGACATGGGGGAGGCCCTATGACACCGCAAGCCCTCAAAGACATTGCCAAGATGATCAAATTTGTTCAGGAGATGGAGCATATTCGCAAGACCCATTGTCCGCGCTGTCGTGATCAGGCAGAACGCGACTTGCAGGCTCAGTACGGTGTTGAGCCGTATGAGGATGAATAAATTCATAACGTCTTCTCCTGACTTGTGTTAGCCTGACGTGCGTTCTCGCGCAGCGTCTTTTGCAAGGCACGACTGGCTTTAAAGCGGCAGCGATAGCTCACGCCACTCGTCAGCTCACGAGTCTGAGTGCTGTTGCCGCTTCGGATCATGCCACCATTTTTCCGCACCCGGCGCTGCACCTCCAGAATGCCAAAGTTATCGATACTCAATTTGCCGTTGGGTTTGGTCATCTCCTCGCCCAGGATCTCGACCATCAGCGTGATCGCCTGCTCGACCTCCGGTCGTGTGAGCTGATAACGGGTTTTCTTGGTGCGTCTGGCGATTTCGTTGATCAATTCGGTCACATTCATGAGACGGCCTGCCATTCATCTGGGCTACACAGAGGTTTGATGTGTCTGGGCTCCTGGTTTGGACTGGGGACTCGCGATGATACAGGGCTATTCGGACTCTTATCTCTCTGATCAGTCTGGCTTGAGGATGATGGATTCACAGGCTGAGGTGTACGGATGGGTTCAGTCCCTGCTGCATCGGCACGCCGTTTGATCACATTCGCTTTTTTAGGATCTGCGTCTTCGACCCGCTGTTTTAAATCCGCCCGTTCGTAGATGCGGGTCAGGCGCGAGAGGATCACCACATAGGTCGCATACTCCTCCGTCACATACCGCCCAAAAATCACCGCATTGCCCTGGGGAGGTCGCACAATCTCGTCAGCAGTCAGCAAAGAGCGACTGCGTGCGTGCGTTTTGCCCGACTCACGATCGGTTTCCATCTGGGTGGATTGGCCCGACAAGCGGCTGTAGTACTCGGCAGTGGCTTTGTCACAGCCACCAAAGATCACTTGAAAGGCCATCCCGGCAAGCAATGTCTCGGCGCCATTGCGGCCATAGATGCTTTCTAACTGCCCCATCGTTTGCAGCGCCAGCATAAAGGCAATCCGACACTTCCGCACCAGATTGGAAAACTCAACCACAGCACTCAGATCCCCCATCGCAGGAAATTCATCGATGATAAATTTGACCGGAATCGGCAGTTGTCCCGATTCGGTCTGCTCGCCAATCGCATCCAGATCCAGCAAGATCTTGGTCAGCACAGCCCCCAGATACGGCGCAACCACTCGACGATATTTGCCTGGGGTTGCCAGGATCACAATTGTGGGCTGCTTTTCATCAACCAGCATCTCAGCCGTAAAATCGCTGCGCTGCGTGCTGCTGCGAATGACCTCATCGGCCCAACCAGTGAGACTGTTTTGCAGAGTCGCGATAATATTGCCCGCCAGCTTGCCATCCCCGGTCGCACTCGCAATAAAACCCGCTGCCAGCCGCTGGGCATCATCGGCCTGTTGGTTCAATCGTTCGCCTAAACTCTTGAGATCAAGAAAGCTGGTGAAGATATCGCCGACATTATCAAAGCGAATCAGGCAGGCCGCGAGAAGCGACTCGGCGCTTTTCGTCCAGAAATCATCCCCGCCCCCACCACTCTTTGGCACCAGCACTTCCGCGATGGCTTTGGCCGTGGTGATATTTTTAACCCCTTCGGCGATGTTATAGCAGGGGCTGCTGCTGTCCGTCGGGTCGTGAACAATCACCCGATGACCAAAGATCGACGCATAGCGAATGACATGTTTGGTCAGCTCCAACTGCGGATCAGCAATCACGAGGTTCTGACCATAGCGCATGCAGTCATAGATGATCGGCAGGATCACGCTGCTGCTTTTGCCCGAACCCGGATTGCCAATCGTGATGATGCCACGCGCCGCATCTTCGCTTTCCAGTGCAAACAAATCGCCCAGATAGGTAAATCGGCTGCCTCCTTTAGGC
>DAOTUR010000355.1:0-2857 GCA_034436915.1 Anaerolineae bacterium | reverse complement strand
TGCCGCGCCACAGGACGCTTTGATCTTGTGACAGCGCTCGGCAAAGTCACGGCATCGCACAAACATCTCAAGACGCTTCACCACTCTGACGGCTACACTTACCAGAAAGGACAAGGCGCACTCCCTCCCCATGCCTAAAGGCAGGGGTCTCTCGCGCCGATTCGATGACACATCCACAGATTATTCAGGGCGGCATGGGCGTCGCCATCTCAAATTGGCAGTTGGCGAATGCCGTGTCACGCACAGGACAGTTGGGCGTCATCAGCGGCACAGGCGTGGCGATGATTATGATTGCCCGCCTGATGGACGGTGATGCAGGCGGGCATATGCGCCGCGCTCTGGCACACTTCCCCATTCCGGAGCTGGCCCAGCGCGTGATCAAAAAATATTATGTGCCACAGGCGCGGCAAGAGCGCCTGCCCTATAAGCGCCTGCCCATGTGGACGCTCAAACCCTCGCTGGAACTGGTTCAGATCACTGTGATGGCGAATTTTGTCGAGGTCTGGTTGGCAAAAGAAGGCCACTCCAATCCTGTCGGGATCAATCTGCTCGAAAAAGTGCAGATGCCCAATATGGCTTCGCTGTATGGCGCGATGCTGGCGGGCGTGGATTATGTCATCATGGGCGCAGGGGTGCCGCTCCAGATCTCGCCCATTCTGGAGCATCTGACCCATCATGAGGATGTGAGCTACCGCCTCGATGTCCTCGATGCCTCTCCCGATGATGATTTCTCGCTGACCTTTTCGCCCACACTGTCATTTCCGAAGATTGCAGAGACCGTCGGAGATTTAAAGCGGCCTTTCTTCCTGCCGATTATTTCGTCCGTGATTCTGGCGCAGGCGCTGATTAAACGCGCAGGACACATCGATGGTTTTGTCATTGAGACGTCGATTGCAGGCGGCCACAATGCCCCGCCGCGTGGTCAGCTTCAGCTTAATGAGCAGGGTGAGCCGATTTATGGCGACCGTGATGTGGTGGATCTGGCGAAAATACGAGCACTGGGCTACCCGTTCTGGTTGGCGGGCGGCTATGGCACGCCGGAGCGCTTTCAGGATGCCATTGATGAGGGCGCAGCAGGCATTCAGGTGGGCACCGCTTTCGCATTTTGCGACGAATCGGGCATGGCCGCCGCAGAAAAACAGCGCGTTTTAGCAGGCGTGAAAAATCACACGATTCGCGTTCGCACTGATCCGGTAGCATCTCCGACAGGCTTTCCTTTTAAGGTTGTGCAGGTCGAAGGCACATTGTCTGATCCTGAGCTGTATGAAAGTCGGGTGCGGCTATGCGATGTGGGCTATTTGCGCCACCTCTATAAAACACCGGAGGGTACGCTTGGCTATCGCTGCCCCGCAGAACCCATTGATCAGTATATGAATAAGGCTGGCGCTCTCAATGACACGGTGGGGCGTATGTGCCTGTGCAACAATCTGGGCGCGGCGGCGGGCTTTCCTCAGCAGCGCTCGGATGGCTACATTGAGCCTGCTCTCGTCACATCAGGCGATGAACTTGTGCATCTGGATGTTTTGCTGCCCGATTCCAAAACGCACTACTCCGCAGCCAATGTGATTGACTTCCTGCTGACCCTATTTTAGGGCTTTAGTCCGCCGCAAGCCACGCCATTTCAATGGCTGTGGTCAGGCGCTTTCTGAGATAGAATGAGCGTGTCGTCTCGCGCACAAACGGAAGGCCCTTCATCGGGCAAACGAGACGTTTCCAGTGTTATGAGCGACAGGCACGTTACCAGGCCGACGATATGGCGTTGGGCTGAGACATCGTTCAGCCTGTAAAATCGTCAACGGATGAGAGCGTGCGCTCAAGCAGCGTAGACCGGCTGCCTCTGGCAAGCGGAGTAGGCGTAGATGCCAGGACACAGGCCCGTCGCAAGACTGTCGCTCGTAGAATTTTACGAGAAGCCACACGTCTTTAGACGTGGTGGAGTGTCACACAATGGAATGTCGGCATGGCAGGGTCGTTGATAACAGTGATTCCTGTTGTACTGATTTTCTGGTTATTGCAGCGCTATTATATTGCGGGGCTGACTGAGGGCGCGGTCAAGTAGAGGTTCTCCAGAGTGCTCATGTCATTAAAAGTTCTTCAGCGATTAAAGGATTATCACGCACGATGCCATTTACAATTTATGTCATGCAGTCGGCTCACACGGATATCGGCTACACACATCCGCAAGAACAAATTATGGATATGTACCTTGATCATTATGATCTTGTGCTGGAGCTGTGTCGCCAGACCGCTCATGATCCCATCGCTCATCGCTTCAAATGGACGTGTGAAACATTCTGGCAGGTTGAAAATTACTGGCGGAATCGTCCTGAGCGTCGTGATGAGTTTTTAGCCTATGTTCGCAGCGGCCAGATCGAACTCACGGCAGCTTATTTCCATTTTACCGATCTGATCGATGCTGACGCTTATCGCCGGAGTCTTGTGTTTGCAAAAGACTTCTGTGCGGAACATGATCTGCCGCTGCAAGGCGCACTTCACTGCGATATCAACGGATGGCCCTGGGCAATGGCCGATCTGCTCTCGGAAGCCGCGATCCCGTTTTTTTGCAGTCAGGTTCACATTGACAGCGCGACTGACCCGCTGGGGCGGCGCGGCAGTGTGCATTATCACTGGATCATTGAAAATCCGTCGGTACGGCCTGATGCACCGATTCGGATTCCACAGGCGTTCTGGTGGGAAGGCCCGCAGGGAGGGCGCGTTCTGCACTGGTTGAATGAGCATTAGGCTTTTCCAAAGAAATAGCCGTTCCCATTCAGAGAGGGGCAATACGAACAAACCATTTTTGGATCGTCGTCCGTGATTATCTTGTGGCTTGTCCTTTTATTCTACATCGTCTTGG
>DAOTUR010000354.1:0-8961 GCA_034436915.1 Anaerolineae bacterium | reverse complement strand
TGCCGCGCCACAGGACGCTTTGATCTTGTGACAGCGGCAGGCAAAGTGACGGCATCGCACAAACATCTCAAGACACTTCACCACTCTGACGGCTATACCTACCAGAAAGGACAAGGCGCTCTCCCTCCCCATGCCTCAAGGCAGGGGTCTCTCGCGCTGATTCGATGACGATGAAGCCAATCAATCAAAATCGCAATGAACCCAATGACAAAAACGACTTCGATGCCTGGGTCACGCTGACACCTGTGCAGGGTCATCTCAATCCGGCTATGCAGGGCGCGGAACGCCTGGGCGTGGTCGTGGGCGGCAGCATCACAAAGGGCCTGACGATCAAGCTTGAGCCGAATGTGAATGTGGAAGATTTGGCCGTCGGGCGCTATGTCGTGGTGCATGGGGCCGGATCGGGCAAGCGCTACTTCTGTATGCTGACCGATATCACGCTCAACAGCACCAATCCCGCCATCCAGAGCGACCCGCCCGATATCCGCGATCCCTTCCTGCGCCAGGTGTATATGGGCGCGATGGCCTACAGCGTCATCAGCGTTGTCCCCATGCTCATCATCGATGAAGAAAAAGGCCCGCTGCCCGTCAAGACGATTCCGAGCCATTTCACCGAGGTCTACAGCGCCACCGCCGAGGATGTGAACGCCGTGTTCGGCCACGAAGACGCTACGCATTTCAACGTCGGGTCGCCGCTGGAATTGGAGCATACGCAGGTCAACCTTGACCTCAAGCGGCTGGTCGAGCGCTCGATTGGCGTGTTTGGCAAGAGCGGCACGGGCAAGAGCTTTCTCACCCGTGTACTGATGGCAGGTGTTATCAAGAGCGGCAACGGCGTCAGCCTGATCTTTGATATGCACAACGATTACGGTTGGGAGATCACGAGCGAGAACGGAACCAGCGTCAAAGGGCTGCGCCAATTGTTCCCGGAAAAAGTCTCGATCATGACACTCGATCCCGAATCCACCGCCCGCCGCAATGCCCGCTGCGATTATGTGATTCGCCTGGGCTACAACGAGATCGAGCCGGAAGATATCGTCGCCCTGCGCGGCACGCTCAATCTCACCGATGCCATGATTGACGCGGCCTATACGCTGCATCGCATGTGGGGCGAGACCTGGATCAAGCGGCTGGTGGATGCCGATGCCGACGCCATCGATTACGTCGTCAATAACTCCAATATTGGGGCAGGCACGCTCTCAGCCTTGCAGCGCCGCGTGGATCGCTTCCGCCGCTGGAAATTCATGGTCGAGCACAATGACGGCGAGAGCGTCAAGCAAATTCTCAGCTATCTGGTCGATCAGAAGAAGAGCGTCGTGCTGGAATTTGGTCAGTATGGCAATCAGCTTGAAGCCTATATGCTGGTGGCGAACTATCTCACGCGCCGCATCCATCATTATTATGTCGATCTGGTCGAGCGCTCGTTGGGCGATAATTCGATGAAGCCGCCGCAGCTCCTCATCACGATTGAGGAGGCGCACAAATTTCTTGAGCCAGCCATCGCCAGCCAGACGACCTTCGGCGTGATTGCGCGTGAAATGCGAAAATACAACGTCACGCTGCTCATCGTGGATCAGCGTCCCAGCCAGATTGACGAAGAGGTCATGAGCCAGATCGGGACTCGTGTCACGGCGCTGCTGGATAATGAGCGCGACATCAACGCGGTGCTGAACGGCATCAGCGGCGCGAACAGCCTGCGCGAGGTGCTGGCCCGCCTGGAGACGAAGCAGCAGGCGATCATCATGGGCCATGCTGTGCCGATGCCGGTTGTGATCAGGCCGCGCAACTACGATGCGTCCTTCTATGCGGCCCTGGAATTAAGTCCCGCCGTCCCCGCGCTCACCTCATCGCCCAAGCAAAGTCTGGGCAGCGGCAAGAAACGGCTGTAAAACGAGAGGATATTATGTAGGGGCACGATGTATCGTGCCCTGAAACTGAAACAATATTGGGATATGCAATTGTGGGCACGATACATCGTGCTCCTACATGTCCTCCAATATTTCCTGCATCGCCAACACCTTCGGATGCAGCGGATTGAGCCGTGCCGCCTCGCCAAGCGCCCGACGTGCCGCCGCCAAATCACCCACACTCTGATGCTTCTCTGCCAGCTTGAGCCACGCCAGCACTGCCGCCCGCGTGTCATCGTGCTGCTCATAGGAACGCGCAATATCCTCGCGCAGCGGGATCACATCCGGACGGATGGCCGATGCATTCTCCCACTCATGCAGCATGGCCTTCGTCTTGCCCTGGCCCTTGAGCACATCGGCCAATTTCAGATGCATCTCAACAGCATCATCCAACCGCCACAGCTTTTTATACAACCGCGCCAATTCTTCCAGCGGCTTGAGGTCTTTGGGAGCCAATTCAACAGACCGCAGCGCCAGCGCCAATTCTTCGTCCGAGGTCGGCGCGGAGTCTTTGCCTGTGGCCTCGCCGTTGAAGCGATTCATGGCAGGTTCCATGCCCTCGCGCAGCCATGTTTCTACGGCCAGCGCCACTGTATCGGTGATCTCCTGTGCCTGAATCGCCTCATCGCCCTTGAAGGCGTGCAGCACATAATCTTTGGGCTTCATCTGGCCGGGGGGCCGCCCGATGCCAATTCGCACACGGGCAAAATCCTGCGTGCCGAGATGCTGGATGATGCTCTTGACGCCGTTCTGCCCGCCCGCGCTGCCCGTCTGCCGCAGGCGCAGCATCCCAAATGGAATATCCAGTTCATCATGCAGGATGAGGACGTTTTCCATCGGAATCTTGTAGAAATCCAGCACAGGCCGCACCGACTCACCGCTGAGATTCATATACGTCTGCGGCTTGATGACGAGCACCGATTGGCCCGCAATTGTGCCTTCATAGATGAGCGCCTTTTTATCTTTATGTGGCGCACTCAAGGCATATTTCTTGACGAGGGCATCTGCCGCCATAAAGCCGATGTTATGCCGCGTGTTTTCGTAATCGCGGCCCGGATTGCCCAGCCCGACAATGAGATATTTGTCTGCCATATGCCTCACCCTATTTGGGTCGCGATATACCGCGCCCCTACAAAAACGCTTTTCCGAAATTAAGATTATCCAAGCACACCCAGGCCCTTGCCGATGAATTGCAGGGCGAACACCACAATCGAGATGACAGCCACATACATGATGACGCGGGTCACTCGCTCATTAACGCGGCCAGCCGTGCCGAAGACAAACCCGAGCAGCCCCAGACCCACAAAAAAGGTGCCGTAAAATCCGACAAGAAAGGCCAGCCCATGCCATACACTCTGCTGTAATCCTTCAATCAGGAGCGGCCCATTCACTGTTCCCCAGAAGATATACGGCCCAGGACTGGCAAGGTTGATCAAGAAGGAGCGCGTGATAATTTCACGCGGCTCCAGGGCCACCACCTCATCATCGTTTTTGGTTTTGAACATGACTCCGGCTTGAATCTGTTTCCATGTTCCCCAGGCAATCCACAGCAGCACCAGACCACCGATGATCTGAATCACCCGAATCATACTTGGGACCACCGTCTGAAGCTGCTGAAGCAAAAACAGCGCCATCAGAATCACCGGAATATCGCTGATGAGAGGGGAGATTGCCACCCACAGCGCCCGCCGCCATCCAGCCCTCACTGCCACTGTCAGCAGATACACCGTAATCGGGCCAGGGATAGAGACCGCCGTGAGCGCCAATCGGAAACCTGCCAGAAACAAACCAATCATGATGATCCTTTAGAGAGCACTCACCTCACACGAGGGCAGGAGTGTCAAATCAATCTGCCACAGGCCGCCATGTGCGCCCGTTGCGGCCAGCGCCAGCGTCTTGCCATCGGGCGACAGCCATACGCCCGCCCGCTCCGAACTCGCCAGATTGAGCGGCACAGGCGTGAGCGTTGTGAGCGTCTTGCTCTCATAGTGCAGGCATTGCAGCGTCGGGATGGCATTGATGGGCCGAATGATATAGATAAAGCGCGTATTGCTATCGACCCGCCAGAACAGCGGCGCAGGATAATTATTGCCGGGCAGTTGATCAGTCTCAAACAGCAGTTCGCGGCCTGAGCTGCCCACGCGCTGCCAGAAATAACCCGTCACATCTTTGCCATCTATGGGGAATGTGCCGCTGATGATCGCCCGCTGCCCGTCGTCCGTGACGCCCGGCACTGTCACCGACGGTGTGACCTCGTTGATGCCCAGGCTGATCGCCCCGCCGCGCACCGATGCCGTGATGTAACGCACCGGATCGCCATACGTCCCATAATAATAGGCCAGAAACATGCCCTGCGGCGTAAATACATAGCCTTGCAGCGTGTGCTGATACAGCCCCGTTTGCACGCGCCGCCGAAATGCGCCATCGCGCTCAATGCTGTAGAGATCATGCAGATCAGTCTGAACGAGCGCCCGCGTACCATCCGGCGTAAACGTCAGCATGGAGCGATCAAACAGGGTCGGGTCGGTCTCTTTGCCTTTGGACTGCGTAATGTCGGTGATGCCCGTCGCGGCGATGAACTCAGGCGTCACAATCGCGGCGGCGGGATGCGTGATCGGTGCAGAACGATGCTCGCCGGAGACATGGCGATACCACTCATAGCGCGTAAACACATCGGTGGGGCAGCCCACACCGTAGCGCAGGGTGGTCGCACCCTCCCATTCCACAGCGGCGACTTCTTCGCTGGTGATGGGTGTGATGGCCTCACTCGATAACGCCGTAGACAGTTCGGGATCGACAGCCGCCGCCTGTACCGTGAGCTGTACATCTTGTGGCGTGCCCTCCTCACTTACATCAACAGGAGCCGAAAAATTGCGCGTCTGGCCCGGCTGAATCGGATTTGAGAAGGCTGTGCCGCACCTATTCACCAGCCCGCCATAGGCTTCGCCCACAACGCGGCCCGCTTTGTCCAGCACATCGCCGCTGAGAATCACATCGGCGTAGGCGTGTGTCCCTTGATTGGTCAGCATCCCGACGGCGATCTGGCGGGTTGTGCCAAACACATCGACCTGCGCTCGAATATGAATATCACTGAATATGAGATCGGTCTCAGCCGTTTGCGCCAGCACGCGGCTTGTGAGTACCAGCAGGCTGATCAGCCTGAATAACCATCGCAGCATCGCTCTTCATCCTTTGTGGCCGCCGCGATTATAGCAGGGATGCGCGACTGCGAGATGAGGGGATGTGGAGGAGAGCAGGCCAGAGAGGAGATTGAGAGTTTCAGCAAGATGATTGTACGGACGCAGTGAGAGCAGAAAAATAGGCGTTTTGGGCGGACGAGGCGGGCCTCGTCCCTACAAAAACACCATTGCCATGTGCATCCGTAGGGGCGCAGCACGCTACGCCCTTAACTTGACCAAGATCAACATTTTGGGCGCAGCACGCCGTGTTCAATACAATACAGGGGGCGTCTACTGCGAATCGGCCAGCGTCGCGGCGTCATCTTCCTGATTGGGCTGCTCGGTGTGCCATTCCGCGATAAATTGCTGGGCTTCATCCATCGAGCGGACGATGGATTTGCGCGTATTCTCCGGCACATTTTGCATCGGCCCGCGCAGAATCTCCTCCTGATAAAAATCCTTCACGATCATCGCCACCGGGAAATCGACGTTGATGCGGAGATTCAGGCCGCGACTTTTCTTGCGGGCATCCATCAGGTTATCGGGCAGAAATTCCTGCACATCGCGGAAATCAAACACCTCGCCATAAATGTGGTCAGTGCCAACTTCCAGCACCAGATCATGCAACCACTGATAGACGGTGGTGCTGTCCTCGGCAGACAGCAGGCCGCGATAGGTCACGTAGACAACGTGGCTGTCGGCATTGTAGTGAGCACGGGCATTCTTAATATCGAGTGGTGTCATGGAGCAGCAGCCTATCAACTAGACAAACGACTTGAGAGATTACCATATTACCATGAATTACAGACCAAAGCGTTTAAAATCTGCAAAAAATCTTACGTTGCGGGTTGAAACAGCGCCCGCTGTGGGAAGACCATTTGTGAGGCGGGCGATCCGCGCAGCAGCATGAGCGCGTTGGCCTGCTCAAAATCGGTGTGCAGATCGCGCACTTTGTTGATCAGGCTGGTGGCGGGCTGGAACAAAAACAGCGTCATCGTCAGCGAACGATCTCCCAGTATCAGCAGCAGCCACATCCCATCCCCCAGCGATTTGCGGGCCACGCCGCTGCGCCAATGGGGAGAACTCCACAGCGATTGCAGCGTATGATGCAGTTCAACAGCGGCCTTCTGCGGCAGTCGCCCCTCCGTGAGCAGCGGCGTTTTGTCACCACGACGGAAGACAACGCAGTACAGGAGGCGGGCCTCAAAGCGCTCACGCAGGAAGGCGGTGCTACCCTGGGCGGCCACGTTGCGCCAGCTTTCCGATTTGGGGTCGCGCTCCAACATTTTCTCGATGATGGTGGTTTTTTCCATGTAATAGCGATACATGGCGTTATACTGGGCAGCATTGATCTTGCCATCGGCGTATTCGCGTGTAATCTGTTCACGCTTCTCACGCAGACGGAGCAAGGCAGCGCGGGCGTTTAGCGTCTCTTTGGTTTTGGGCGGAGTCGTTTCTGAAGGATCGCTCACCGCGAAATCGCCTTATAGAATGAATAGGTGCGTGCGTTATTTCATGGTAGCACGAATTTTAGCGCCGAAGAACAATCCATGTGACATCTCCAGCGAAAGGTTTGTAAGTTCTAACCATGCCTTTTCAACCAACGCATACGGGCTTGTTTCTCCCGCTGTCCTTCCTCGAATCGAGCCGCGCCGCCGCTGAGTCAAAGCCACTCATCGCGGCGTGGACAGCCCTCGACAGCACACCGACGGACGATGTGCTCTTACAACTGCTCTGGTTGTCTTACCGCTGGCGCGGGCTTGGAGATACAGAAGCCGGACAAAAGGCGCTCATGCTGCTGCACAGCCTGGATGAGGCCGCGATTTTCGCACGGCCAGACGCAGAACGGGCCGGGGCGGGGCCATCGCTGGTGGGGCTGGCGCATGTCGTGGAGATGCTTCGTTCGCATCCGGCCGTGACGCCCGCCTTGATGCAGACGTTTCGTCATTGGACGACAGAGACCGCCAGCCTGATGACGCCCTTCGTCCCGTCAAGCGCATGGCGCGTGACCGCACAGTTGGCGCGGGGCGTGGTGCTGGATGATAAAACCATCTTTGAAGAGGGCGTGACATGGTTTGAAGAGGCCATCGCCAATCTTCATCCCGAAGGCTATCTCCGTGAGGCGGTTGAATCCAAAGGCGCTCATACCTATGCCGATCAATTCAGCATCGCCTGTGCCCTGGCATTGGCGGCAGAGATTGCGACCAATGTCGGTGTCGATCTGTGGGCCTATGCCAATCGCGGGGTGAGCGCCAAGACCGCTGCCGCCTACGTGATGTTTTATCTGTATTACCCGGAGAAATGGCGCTGGTCTGAGCCGGGCGTGCTCACAGCCGAGACGATGCTGCCGATCATCAAGGATCAGGCGGCCTTCCTCGAAATTGTCCATGCGCGTTCGCCGCTGCGGAGCATCGACATTTTGCTGCACAATCACAGGCCCTTCATCTCGTTCACAGGCGGCGGGATGACAACGCTTGTGTATGGCGCACCGCCCCCGCGTGCTACGCCTAAACCCTGGTGGCAGGTGTGGAGATAAACATTGGCAAGGGGCGAGGATGAGCATAAAAACGCCTCTATAGAACCAATGGTGCAAGTCATAAATTTGAGGTGGGATTGGCGTAGGGGCGCGATGCATCGCGCCCCTACAAAAGCGCTTTGGCCCTCTAAAATCTCCTCACCATCAAAAATTGAGCCTCAGAATTTGATTTTGTGAGCCAAAATGATTGCTAAATCGAGACATGAACCATTGATTATAGAGGCGTTTTTGTAGGGGCGCAGCACGCTGCGCCCTCTCATGCCAAATGTCCAAATCAAGGGCGCAGCGTGCTGCGCCCCTACAATTGAATAGGATATTTGATGTTTGTTCTTCAGTTGCAAAAAACCTACCCTTGAAAAGCATAAAAGCCCCCCTCCCGCGAAGTGGGAGAGGGGTTGGGGTGAGGGTAAACACGCTAAAAAATGCCTGATTTAAACCTCTCCCCACCTCCTTAATAACGAAATCTAAACCCTGACGAAGAGTTTTCAATGTTTTTGCAGGTTTTTTTATCTTTTGGTAGAAAACTTGATACAATAAGATGTATCAAGCTCGTTATAGACATTTGAGATTATGATCATGCAGCCGCCCAACACCAACAAACTCGCCACCCGCAGCCTTGCACTTCCGCCTCTCAACGTTGAATGGGATGAACGGCATCATCTGTGCCTGTTTGTCTTCGGTTATGTTTGGACGTGGCACGACTGCCGCGATGCGCTACAAACAGCGGCCTATATGCGTGATGAGCACAAAGCGGCGGTGAACTATGTCTATGATTTGTCAGCCAGTCGTCTGCCGCCACGCCTGTTTCAAGAGCAGGTCAAAAAGCTGCTGCTGGTCGATCTGCACCCGCGCCCGGTGAAGCTCATCCTTGTGGGCCAGATCACAGGGCTGGAGGTGTTGGTCGAAACGATGCGCCGCCTCTATACCAAAGAGATGCATCCCACCATTGAAATTGTGGAGAGCGTGGCCCGCGCCCGCACCCTGTCGCTGCTGTAGAGGGCATGGGGCGAAGGTATGCGTTTAGGGATGGACGAGGCAATTTCAACGCGGGTTGGCGTAGTACCCCCACGACGATGATGACAGACACGCACGACGAATTGTAGGGACATGGCACGCCATGTCCGAACCGATGGACATGACATGTCATGTCCCTACGGATACATGCGCGATTGAGGCCCACCTCGTCCGCTTGTATTTCCGCCCCTGATTTCTTAGAATGCTCTTAGAAGCCGTTTGATAATGGAATTTGTAATCTCAAAACAGGGTCATCATGCTGTTTTTGAGCCATCGTCTTGATCGTAACGCCCTGTTTGGTCTTTTGTAGGGGCACGATGCATCG
>DAOTUR010000353.1:0-2156 GCA_034436915.1 Anaerolineae bacterium | reverse complement strand
CCGCTGTGCAGCAGCTCGCCTGTCACCGCGTTCATCACCCGGATCGACAGGCCCTGCACGCCCTCCCCGAGATCACTTTTGGCATTGGCGTTGGCATCATAGGCCACCTGCACTGTGAGACTCACCACTGAGGCAGGCCGCGTTGTGGGACTGGGAACAGGCGTGGGCGGCTGCGACACCAGCACAATCTGCGCCACATCCTGCCGCGGAATATCGGTCAGGCTGGGGGCAGCCCCTGTCAGAGCGATGGCAGGCAAGGGTGGATTTGAGAAGACATCGATGTAATCGAACGCAACGGCACACACGCCAGACTCCTGGGCTTGTGACCGAATATCCAGCACATGATAGCCGCTGCTGAGAAAGTAAGGGCCTGCTAAGCGCCATTCAGTGACAGCGGCCTGGCTGTCGAGCGTCGCCACGACCTGCGTATCAACGACCACATCGAATAAACAGCCTTGCGGACTGGCCTGATATGCCACGCGCACACCATCCCCGGTGAAGGGATAGCGGGCAATGGCACGGGCGGAACTTGACATGCGAAACTGCCGCGCCGAGGCACTGGCATCATTCTGGATCGACCACGCACCAATGACCTGAATGAAGTAAATACTTTGATACCGCTGCCAGCCGTAAAAGGGTGTCATCAAGGTCGGCGCAGGGGCAGGCGGAATCACAGGAACTGCTGTGACAGCGGGCGCGATGGGCGCAGACGGGACGGCGGGAATGGCGGTCAGGACAATGGGCGGCGATGTGATAAGGACAGGTGGTGAAGTGACCACGAGAGCCGGCTGTGTCACCACAACGGTTTGCACAACAGGTGTCCAGGTCGCCGTCCAGGTGGGCGTTGCTGTCCAAGTGGCCGTTGGCGTCCAGGTCGCCGTCGGTGTCCATGTCGCGGTGGGTGTCCAGCTCGCCGTTGGCGTCCATGTTTCTGTCGGGGTAAAGGTCGCAGTGTCCTGCGCGAAAACAGCCTGTGCCCAGAACAGCCCCAAGATCAATGTAAGCCTACATATCAGCCGCTGCCCACTCATGCGCTGGCTCGCGACCCTGGTTTCGCCATTTGATGAATGATTCGCTGACTGCACGCCGCAATCCGCCGCACAATGTCATCCATTTCTGCTGTGTTATGTGTCACATCCAGCGTCATCACCAGCAGCGTGGTAAAGCGAACCAATGCCTCCAGCGAGCCATGTGTGTCCTGTTTCAGGGTCGCTTCGAATGTGGTGAGATCACGCTCCAGCCCGATGAGCAGCGCTGTCTGCGGCTCAAAGCCCAACCGATCTTCTGTCAAAAATTGACGCTGCTGCTGATGCACCCCAAAGATTTGAATGAAGGCCAGAATATATTTCAACGCCGACGGTGAGAACGATTCGAGCATCGCCAGCGTTTCCCGATCTTCCACTGTCAGCGACAGGAAACGATCTTCGGGGAAGAAATACCCGACTTCCACCCGCAGCAGAGCCGCCATCCGCCAGAGCATAATGACATCGGGTCGGCAGTGCCCTTTTTCATAATGCGAGATGGTATCCTGACCCACCCCCAGTCGTTGGGCGAGATGGCTTTGCGAGAGGTAGGCGCGCCGCCGCGCTTTCCGGAGACGTCGGCCAAAGAATTGCACCACATGAATGTCGTTCATGACGATGAGTCCTGGTGTGCTTATAAGGCAAGCGTATTGTAAGGGATTGTGAAATTGAAGAGAGCGGTTATGGGTTTAAACCCATAATTACGTTCGCAATAATAGTTTATTATGAGAGATTACGTGTGAAATGACAGGCGGGGAAACCGGAACACCCCAGGAATTCGCCGCGTGAGCCACGCCGTTTGAGCAGCGGTTTATGACACTGAGGACAGACGCCGTGTTCGCTGGTTACAGGTGTTGTGGCCGGTGATTTTGACGAAACAGGGGTCTTGGCGAGCGTCGCAGCCCTGGTTGTCCGTTGCATTTTTTGATCATCTGCCACAACTGGAATATCTCCCTGTGAAGGCGTTGCCTCCTTTTGCCCAAGCGTGGCTTGAATCACCGCTGTCCCGAACAGAGGAGACACCTGCGCCCAGAAGCCACGCAGATAGTCAGGCCCATTCTGTGTTCCCGCGGCAATCTCATCGAGCGCGGTTTCCATTTGCGCTGTAAATGCTGTTTCGAATAAACCTTTAAG
>DAOTUR010000352.1:0-2567 GCA_034436915.1 Anaerolineae bacterium | reverse complement strand
CCTACACAGCGGCCATGTTCAACGTGTTGATTGGTCTGGATCGCCAACTGCATCCCGACCATAAATTCTCACTCAGTATTGCTGAGTTTTCTCTGTGACGAGACTTGCACCATTGGTTAGTACTATGCATCCGGTGTGCGCTTGTCGGCCCAACTTGCCGTGCAAAGTCTCTTGAGAGGTTATGCTCTTGGACTCGAAGTGGGCCGCGAGATCTTTTGAGAGAAGTACCCTCATCAGCCTGACCCGCGGCCCATTGGATCAATGCGCTTTAAACCCCGCCTTTATGCGCGGGGAACATCACTCAGCCAGTGACCGGGATACTGGCCACAGACGTTCCCGATGGCAGCGGTGCAAATTGCGCGCTGATCCAGCCTGTGCTTCGACCATCGTTGATCTGCAACCACGTGCCAGAGGCATTGCGGCCAACCACCGACACCTGGTTATCCTTTGGAACACGCCCAATGATCGCGCCGCCCGTGCTTGGAACACTCCGCATATTCAAGTTGGTGGTGGGCCGCACAATAATACCTGTCACAGGAGCCTGGCTCACGCTCGGCACTGCCGCCCCTCTCACCACAGGCACTGTCTGAGGGCTGGTCACGTCAATATAGCGCCAATACACCCACCCGATCGTCCCATCCACATTGATCTGCCACCATGAGTTGTCTGAGTTGCGGCCAATGATGGGATATGTATGCGTCCGGCGGATTTTAACAAGAATGGGCGCACTTGCATCCGGTTCGCTTCTCACGTTGAGGCGTTCGCCCGTATTAACCCGTCCCGTCGCAAGAGAGACAGGCTGATTCACCACAGGCGCGAGAGCAGGCACATCAACAATTGGGGCGATACTGAAATCAAGGTAGGCAAGGCCGCTGGCTTCGTAGTAATCCACTTGAAGGCTGTGCTGCCCTGCTGTCAAACTGAGGACAATCGTATAGGTTTTTTCGCTGGCCGCGTGCCATTCATTGATGCTGAGAACGCCATCGATATAGACGCGAATGCCATCATCGGCCCGAGCATTGACACGATATGTTCCAGCGGCTAACGTCGGAAAGCTGAGCCAGCGGGCTGAAAAATTGTCGGCTGGAATATTGACGGCTGGCGACCCCGACCCCCAATTATGGGAAGGCCCGGGCTCCGCCACGATAAGCAGTGGGCTGCCGTAAAAATCAATATTTCCGTAGTACTGCGCTGTCCAGGAACCGCTGCCACCCGATGTCACAGGCAGAGGGGCTTCTACCACAGGCGCAGGCACATAGGTGATCGGAGATGGTGCATTTGTGATTGGCACGAGGGCATCCGTCCCCAGATTCTCCCATGTCAGGAAGACATTCGCATCTCCCATGAGTTCCTGATAATCAAGCTGAATATGATGGATACCCGCCGTGAGGGGCAGATCAACATTGACGTAAAACCCAACCGCCGGATTGCTAAAGGTGTTAATCTGGGCTTGCGCCGGATAGTCGACGCGCAGATAGACGTTGTCATCCGCTACAACGGAAAAACGGTAAGTACCTGCCTCAAAATATGTATCTGTCGTCCAGCGCACACTGAATTTGTCAGCGTTGATTCCGTTGCCGGGAGAATTGGATCCCCAGTTAAAGGCGACAGAACTATCTGATCTGACAAACGTGGGGCTGCCAGTGAGAAATTCATTGTTGTAATACGTCCCCGTCCAGACGACTCCCCCTGAAGCAGACACAGATTGAAGCGTGACAAACAAGGCGATTATAACAATCGAAAGCAGCAGGCGAAAAGTCCGCGCAGTCTGTGGAAAAGGCATAGAATCCTCCTGAAGTGATGCATGATGTGAGTGATGTTCAGCTGTCGGTTGGGGAGCGGTGAAATACAGGGTGGACAGCTCATACAAACACATGCGATCACACTATCGCGTTGAACTACTGACGATAGTAACAGGCTGTTATGTGTGTCACCTTAACAGTGGGCTATACAAATATTTGTATATATTCTGTGTCATCTCATTTGCCACAGCCTGAAAAGCGCCTTCCCTCTCGACTCTATCAGAACACAGGTATGGCCGAGAGGAAGCATCAGGCCAAGATTTCCAGCTCATAACCTCGCTCCGGATGGCTCTCCATAACCCAGGGCATGGCGTGCCATGCCCCTACAAGAACCATCGTGAACACATTAATTTCACCGAATTACGATTTGATGCAATCGCCCTATCCATAACCTGAGTTTTGGATAGCTCATCAAGACCAGTCTTGCCTCATCGCCAGGGACTGAACGAAGTCACCGAAGGTAAAGTCCCTGTCTCCCGTGTTGCGGGGTTGAAAACCCCGCAGAAACAGGCCAAAGATGAGTCTGAGAGCGGGACTTTCAGTCCCGCAAAAGGCAAGGCAGGGGTTTTCAACCCCTGACGACCCCGCCCAAAACCTATCCAAAACTGAGGTTCCATAACTCTGACGATGGCTCCGCCGCGCTCAGTTATCCTCCCGAGAATAGAGTCATCAAATTCATCTCAGTTCCCCAAACACGGCGCGAATGGCCTCCAGATAGCCCATACCATGAACGGTATCCCGTATCGCTGGCCCGCGATGGGTCAA
>DAOTUR010000351.1:0-8884 GCA_034436915.1 Anaerolineae bacterium | reverse complement strand
CATGCGGGTCTTCCGCAAGGCAGGGACATAATGCGCGATGTCTTGGGTATTATATTTGGATGTGTAGGGGAATGGCACGTCATGCCCATCTTATCCCTTAATGTTCAAAATAGGCTCATGCGCTTTTGTAGGGGCACGATGCATCGTGCCCCTACGCCAATCCCAAACCAATTTGATAATTTGCAATATCGGTTATATATAACCCTATCGTATCTCATAGTCATAAGTCTTTTGGGAATTATTCTCTCCCCTGTGGCGGCACAAACAGCAACAAGGGTTTCTCCCGTCATTGATGCTGAACAGTCCAATATTATTACGGCGTATTTCACGACCTCCAATCCTACACCGCGCATCGGCGAACCCTTCACGCTGACGCTGACGGTAGAAGTGCCAGCAGGGGTGCAACTGGTCGCTTTTCCGACGCTGACGGAGAATATGCTGCCGCTCAAAATCCTGCTGACGGATGCCGTGAAAACGGTGGGGCGCACCCAATCGCAAACTTATACGGCGGCCATGTGGGGCGCGGGGCATTACATCACGCCTGAGATGCCCGTGACGGTGCTCTATCAGGGAGCGCAGGTGAGCAATCCGGTGCGCTCGGTGACGATTGATGTCCTGTCGGCCATTCCTGATCCGCAGGCGGAGCTTGCGCCGCGCTCGGCCCGCCCGCCGCGTGATGTACCGTATATCTCGCCGCTGTGGATCGTGGGAGCCGTCTTCGCGCTTCTGGTCATCATCGTTCTGGTCAGGCGCTTTGTGCGGCGCGAGGCGCGACGGGTGGCGGCTCCGCGCATTGGCACGCCCGCTCAGATTGCGCTGGCCCAATTGGAAGATTTGAAGGCGCAAAAGATCGCGCCTGATCTGCTGTATCCGCTGGTGGCCGATCATCTGCGGAGGTATGTGCAGGCTCGCAGCGCACTGGTCATCGCCGATCTGACGACACAGGAGGTCATGAGCGCCCTGAAAACGCAAACGCCGCTGACAGAAGCATCGCGCCGCTTGCTCGAACAAATTTTAGAGCAGGCCGATCTGGTGAAGTTCGCTCGTTTCTCGCCCGATGACACGCAGGGTATACGCACGATCAACGCGGCGATCCGCTGGCTGCGCGAGGCTGAGATGGGATGGGACGCATGATCGATTTTCGCTTTGCCTCGCCGCTCGTCTTCCTCGCGCTGATTCCATTTTTGATCGGCCTGTATTTCTGGTTGCGGCGCGAACGGCGTGCGCCGCCTGTGCTGCGCTATTCCGATACGCGCCTGCTGCGCGGCCTGCCTGTCGGCTGGCGTGTGCGCTTGCGGCGTCTACCCGATGTGCTGCGATTGGCCGCGGCAGGTGTTCTGCTCATCGTGGTCGCCCGTCCGCAAACAGGCACGGCCCTCACGACGATTCGCGGGCAGGGCGTTGATCTGGTCATTGCGCTGGATGTGTCGGACAGCATGGGAACACAAGATTTTGGCGATTATACGCGCCTGGACGCGGCCCGCATCGTGCTGGACAATTTGATTGCCGAACGGAACACAGATCGCATCGGCCTCATCACATTTGCAGGCGATGCCGTGTACGAAGCCCCGCCCACGCTCGATAGCAATCTTGTGCGGCGGATTCTCGCGCAGGTGCGTCTCGCTTCTGATAACGGACGGAGCAATCTCACGGCGATGGGCGTCGGGTTGGCGGCGGCGGCCTCCCTGCTGAAAGATAGCCAGGCCCCTAGTAAAGTGATCCTGCTCATGACCGATGGAGTCAACAACGCCGGTCTCGTTGATCCGCAGACGGCGGCACAGGCGGCCCATGCGCTGGGTATTCGCGTGTATACGATTGGCATGGGGCAGCCCGGCGGCGATCTCGATGAGGCGGCGCTGCGACAGGTGGCTGTGCTGGCCGATGGACGCTACTTCGAGGCAGCCGAGATGAGCGATTTGCAGACGATCACGGCGCAGATTGATCAGTTGGAGCGTTCGCCCGGTGAGCGCAATCTGCGTGTGCGCTGGCAGGAGCAGGCGCAGAGTTGGCTTTTATTGGCGCTGGTGCTGCTGCTGCTGGAGCGCGTGTTACGCTTGACAATCTTCCAGACGATTCCATAAATGGCGACACGGATGATGTGTGCGCGGTACGATTGAAATGACTCTATGACTGTTTTATCGCCTTATTTCCTGTTTCTCCTCGTGCTGCTTCCGCTGATGCTGATCGTTATGCTCTGGCGGGCCTCGGTACGGGCGGCGGCGCTGCGACGGGTGGGCGATGCAGAACTCGTGCAGCGATTGCTGTCACGCATATCGCCGTTGCGCCGCCGCCTGCGGGCTGTGCTGTGGCTGATCGCGCTCACCAGCCTGATCCTGGCGCTGGCCCGCCCGACGTGGAGCAGCGAGTTGCAGCGGGTGGATAAATCCGGCGCGGCGATCATGCTGGTGTTGGATGTGAGCCGCAGCATGGATGCCCAGGATATCGCACCGTCGCGCCTGGAACGAGCCAAGCTCGATCTGTACGATTTCATCGGGCAGATGAGCGGCAATGATGTGGGCATCGTGCTGTTTGCAGGCGAGGCCCGCCCCTATCTGCCGCTGACATTTGATCTGGACACGGCCCGCCTCTTTTTGCAGGCCGCCACGTCAGATCGCCTCTCGCCGCAGGGGACAGCGCTTGAGAGCGGCCTGCGCGAGGCCATGCTGCGATTGGCCGCCAGCGGCAGTGAGCAGCGCGTCATTATCATCGTGAGCGACGGTGAGAATCATGCGGGTGATGCGCTGGCCGCCGCCAAAGATGCCGCCGCCCAGGGCATCGTCATTCATACAGTGGGCTATGGCACAGCCGACGGTGCGCCCATCCCGATTTTTGATGTCAATGGACAGATCGCTGATTACAAGCACGATGCCAAAAATGAACTCATCTCGACCAAACGCAATGACACGCTGCTCAAACAGCTTGCCGATACGGGCAAAGGCATGGCGATCATGATGGACAGCGGCGCAAACTGGCAGCCGATTTTACAGGCGGTGCAGGCGCTGACGCCGGGGACGTTGGGCGAGGAATTTACAACGCGCCCGCTGGAACAGTTCCCCTTATTCGCGGCCTTAGCGCTGCTGGCTCTGCTGTGCGAGATCGTTTTGCCGGAGATACGGCGGGAGGCGCTATGACGCGCAAATGGCTGTGCCTGATCGGGCTGATGCTTACGGCGTGTACGGTCAACCCGGCTGAACGCAACAACGCTGCCAATGCCTTGAGCGGGCAGGGCGATTATCAGCAGGCTGTTGCTGCCTATCAAGCGGCGCAGGTGGCGGCCCCCGATGAGGGCCTGTATTACTTCAATGCGGCGCAGGCATATATGGGCAGCGGCGATGCAGCACAGGCGGTGGCGATGCTGCGCCAGGCGATCAAGCGCGGCACGCCTGACACGCAGACGCTGGCATATTACAATCTTGGCACGCTGTATATGCAGGGCGGGCAGTATCATGAGGCGGCGGATGCCTTCCAGCAGGCGCTGCTCATCACGCCCGATGATGCCGATGCGCGTTACAACCTTGAATTGGCGGTGCTGTATTTTGATCGCCCCACACCGACGCCGCTAGAGCAAAAGACCCGCCCCGAAGATCAGCAGGCAAATCCATCTGTGACACCGACGCCCAATCCCGCTGTACCCAACCAGCCCAGCCCCACGCCCACACCGCCCGCCGATGCGCCGCCCGATGGCCCGACACCTGTTGGCGCTCTGAATGGCGAGCAGTTGAGCGATCAGCAAAAATCGACGCCGCAGCCGCGACCCGGCGGCGAGATGAAGGCCGAAGATGCCCGCCGCCTGCTGGATACGATTGAGTCGAAGCAGCCCGGCGTGGGCGGGATGCCTGAATATCCCACCCCCATGACGACGCCCCTCGGCGGCATGGATTGGTAACCCACTTTTTATTCTATATATCGAATTCCGATGTATAATGTGATGAAGAGAACACAACAAAGACCCGACAATGCCAATGATGACCCCTATTCGTATTTGCCTCAGTGTCTGCCTTCTGATCGTGTGTCTTGGCATGATGCCTGCTGTAAGCGCACAGGCTCAGGTTGCCCCTGACTTCGTAGAGGCGGTGGTTGACCACACAACGGCCTTTGTGGGCGAGCCGATCCTGTATACATGGCGCTGGTATCTGGCGCTGGCAAATGTCGATGCGACGGAACAGAGCGTCCCGGTGGGTCTGCCTAAATTTGATGCGTTTGGGCAGGAGAAGCAGGAGATCACCACCGAGTCAACCATTCGCAGCGGGCAGACCTATCAGGTCATCACGCAGCAGATTGTGCTGTATCCGCTGCGCGTGGGAGTTTACACGCTCGATCCTATTCATATCGTCATGCCTGAGACGCCCTATACACCTGAGACACCCATCCAAAGCGCCGCCATCATGCTCACTATTCGCCCTCTGCCCGCCAATGCGCCTGCGACCTTTGGCAATGCGGTGGGGCAGTTTGATCTTAAGGCCCGTCTTGATCGACAGGAGGCTAAAACAGGCGAACCCCTCACGCTCATCTGGACGATCACAGGGGCGGGGAATGGGCCGCTGATCACGACGCCCGTCCTCAACCCTGGGGCGGCATGGCGCGTGTATGGGGACAAGAGCACGACACGGCGTGATGGGCCGCTGCTGGGAGAGCGGGTGTTTACATGGTCGGTGATTCCGCTACAACCGGGAACGCTGATATTTCCCTCGCAAAATTGGACTTTTTTCAATCCGCAAACGAGCCAGTATGAGACGCGGGCGACGGAACCCTTCCCGGTGAGCGTGACAGGCAAAGCCATCGCAGAGCCACAGGCCAATGCTCTTGCCGCAACGCCAACGCTGTATCCGCTGGATTACGGCCCGATGTCGGGGTTGTATCGTGATGATAGTACAGGCCGTGAGCCGCCCGCGATTATGATTGATTATCACGGCCCGCGCACGGCTTCTCCTCGTAGTGGCATAGATGAGCTTGGGGTGAGGCTGATCGCGTTTCCGCCGGGGATCGCGCTGTTGGTCTGGTTGTGGGGTTTGGCGCGGGGACAGCGGCGCAAAGAGGGCGCTGTACCTCAAAAGCAAAAGGGTAAAGGCGCATTGCAGCCGCGCCTGAGAGCACTGGCCGAGACGCCGCCGCATGAGGTCGCGTTGGGCATTCTGGAGATTTTACGCGCTTCACTCAGTCAAAAATTTGGTGTGGCGATCACGGCTGACGATCTGGACGAGGCTATCCAGCGCCTGCCCGCCGATATGCAAGCCCAATGGCACGCCTGCGTCGATCTGGCGAAGACCGCCCGCTATGCCCCTTTCACCCAGAGTGATGCCCAACGTCTGATCCGCGATGCGGAACGGGCGATCAATCGAGCGGAGGCCCTATGATGCGCCAACGAGTGATCGTATTGATTTTCTTTGTCGTCTGTTTCGTTTGCGTCGGATCAGCGGCGGCCCAGAGTGATACAGAGAAGCTGCTGGCCGATGGCCTTGCGGCGTATCGACAGCGCGATTTTCGTCAGGCGGCGGCGCTGTGGGAGCAGGCGTCTATCCCTCAGAACTATATGTATTACGATATTGCCCGCGCCTATGAGCAGATGGATGGGTGGGGCCATGCGCGTCTGAATGATTTACAGGCGAAAGCCTACACGAATCGATATTTCCCCTGGACGCAAGAGCCTGATTTGGAGTCCGCTCTGGATCGCGGTTGGGCGCGTCAGGGGATTGAGACGCTGCATCCGCTCATCTGGCTCAAGCAGACGCTGAAAGAGATCACTCGTCCGATTGGCTGGGGCGTGGTTGGTGCGGCCTTATGGTTGGCATTCTGGATCACGATGATTGTTTTTCTCAGGCGGCGCGTGGGTCGCGGGGTACTGCTCGTGTTGGGGTGTGGCGTGCTGCTGTGGGGACTGGTCATTGGCGCGAATACCGTGTTAGACAGTGCGTTTATTGAGGCGGTGTCAGTTGAGGCGACTCCTCTTTACAGCGGCCCCGGCGCGGATTATGCAGCGCTGGCGACATGGGGCGAGGGATACGATCTTTCCATTGTTGAGAAGCGCGGCGATTGGGCGCGGGTGTGGTGGGCCGATGGCATGAGCGGGTGGGTCGAGCAGCGCTTGATTCGGGAGATTGACCATTTTGCGGAGGGAGGGCCGTGACGTCATGCCCAAGATATCCATTTCCAGCAGGGCGACTCATGAGTCGCCCCTACGTTAATCCCGCCTCGAATTGAAACGAGATCGACAAAACCCCATTATTCCCCATTCATCTCATTCAGGCAGCGCTGCAAATAGGCCCGTTCCAGCGCATTCTGGCACAATTCCAGCGCCCGCTGATACGCATCGGCGGCAGCCTCGCGCTGTTGCGAGCGGCGCAATAGATCGGCGTGGGCCGCATGATAGGGAAAATACTCACGCATCTCATCATCCAGCGGCAGCAGCAGGCGCAGGCCCGCCTGCGGCGATTCCGCCATTGCGACGGCTACCGCTCGGTTGACCTCAATCACGGGTGACGGGATCATCGTCAGCAGGACGCCGTAAAGGGCGGCAATCTGCGACCAATCCGTCGCGGCGGCACTGGCAGCCTGGGCGTGCAGCGCACTGATAGCGGCCTGCACCTGATACGGGCCGGGGCGCTGCATCGACAGGGCATGTTCGAGGATGGCTGTGCCTTCATCAATCTGAGCCGTATGCCACTGGCCGCGATCCTGATGCTCCAGGACAACCAGCTCACCCGCCGCATTCACCCGCGCCGCCCGCCGCGAGTCGTGCAGCAGCAAAAGCGCCAGCAGCCCGCGTGCTTCAGCACTGATGGGCGAAGGGGGCAGCAGATCGACCAGCACCCGTGCTAACCGTATCGCTTCACGGCACAAATCCTGGCGGATGAGGGTTTCGCCGCTGGTCGCCGTATAGCCTTCATTGAAGATGAGATAGATCACCGTGAGCAACGCATCAAGCCGCTCTACGATGAGATGAGCAGGGGGGATGCGATAGGGAATGCCCGCGTCACGGATTTTGTTTTTGGCCCGCGCCAGCCGCTGTGCCATCGTCGCCACAGGCACGAGGAAGGCCCGCGCAATCTCAACCGTTGAAAGGCCGCCCAGAGTCCGCAGCGTCAGCGCCACCTGTGCATCCTGGGCCAGCGAGGGATGGCAGCAAGTGAACATCAGCTTGAGACGTTCATCGGGAATTGCGTTCATCTCATCCTCCCTTTCCTCTGGCTCATCCTCGTTCTCGGTTGGTTCCACCAGCCGCCCCTGGTTGCGCTGGGCGGTCTGATGGCGGCGCAGACGCGAGATGGCGCGGCGCTGGGCGATAGCCGTGATCCATGCGCCGGGATTGGCAGGCACGCCCTCCGCCTGCCACTGTTCCAGCGCGATCACCAGGGCGTCCTGTACGGCATCCTCCGCCAGCGTAAAATCACCAAACTGGCTGATGAGCACGGCCAGGACGCGCCCATACTCCAGACGAAAGGTGTGCTCAACCAGTTGGTGGACGCTCAAGGTCATGCGGCAGTGATCTCGCTTATTCAAACACAACGACGGGGCGAATCTCAATCGAGCCATTTTTTGCGCCTGGGATGAGCGCGGCCATTTCGATGGCTTCATCGAGGTCTTTGCAATCGAGCAGATAGTAGCCGCCCAACTGCTCTTTGGTCTCGGCAAACGGGCCATCGGTGGTGATGATCTTGCCATCACGCACGCGCACAGTGGTGGCGCTACTAATGTAGTCGAGGGCATGGCCGCCGATCATGGTGTTACGGGATGCGGCGGCAGCGTCAAAGGTATTATAATCCTCAATTTCGGCCTCAAACGCACCTTCGGCACTCATCAACTTGGCGTATTCGGCTTCGTTTCCATAGATCATGAGCAGGTATTTCATGGCGTGTTGTCCTCTCAGATGATGATCAATCGATTGAGCGTTGGGTAGATTTTTCAGGATGGCCCATAGATCGCGTCTATGGAGATCCGTTTGTAGGGGCGCAGCACGCTGCGCCCTGAGCCATAGATCGATTATAAATTCTTTATCCAAACACAACGACGGGCCGAATTTCAATCGAGCCATGTTTCGCGCCGGGGATCATGGCGGCGATCTGGACAGCTTCATCCACGTTATTGCACTCAATCACGTAGTAGCCGCCCAACTGCTCTTTCGTCTCGGCAAACGGGCCATCGCTGCTGACGGTCTTGCCATCGCGCACACGCACTGTAGTCGCTTTGGTGATGTCATGCAGGGCTTCGCTGGAATGAACGGTGGTGCGAGTGGCGGCTTCTGTGCCGAAGGCATAATAGGCACCCATCTCTGCATCGAGGTCGGCTTTGGTCATTTTGGTGCGCTCGGCTTCGTTCTCGTAGATCAGGAACATGTATTTCATGAGCGTATCTCCCGTGATGGTTGTGTCAGCGATTGATTTCGCCGTTCTAACCACACGTCGCCGAACGACTCGCCAGAATGACATTTTCTGGCCTCCTCTCATCTTCCTCTCATATTTTATAAGGGAATAGGCGACTTGGAAATACAGCCCGACGCTACCAGAACAATCTTGTATCAGGACATACTAACGGAGTGCTGCCGATATTATTTCAATTTGAGGGGGATTGGCGTAGGGGCAGAATGTATTCTGCCCCAAAAAGCGCTGTGACCTGTTATGAACCTATCGTATGAAGCAAAAGTCGTGTGGTTGATGATCGGCAGGTTGAGTGGTCATCGAATCGGCGCGGGATACCCCTGCCTTTAGGCAGGGGGAGGGAGAGCGCCTTGTCCTTTCTGGTAGGTATAGCCGTCAGAGTGGTGAAGCGTCTTGAGATGTTTGTATGATGCCGTGACTTTGCCTGCCGCTGTCACAAGATCAAAGCGTCCTGTGGCGCGGCAGGCCACACGTCCGACATGTGTTCCAGCATACTTGCCTGTTGGCACAAT
>DAOTUR010000350.1:0-7619 GCA_034436915.1 Anaerolineae bacterium | reverse complement strand
AGGGTGTCGGGTATGGCTCCGTTTCTTGTCATGTTCTTCCCTCAACACTCCCTAGTTTACCCCATGTTCAACCCCTCTCCGACTTGTGGGTAATGTATAGGCCTAAAGGCAGGGGTATCCCGCGCCGATTCGATGACGACAGCGCGGGAGAGACACAATCGGTGTCCCTCCCGTGTTCGTTTAGGGGGTAAGGGAGACCGCCGCCCTCACGTCTCAGATTCATACTCATAACCATTGACCTCGGAGAGACAGAGATGTCCAAAGCTACCGTGACGCTGCAAGACGGCTACCGCACCACTATCACCAGCGGTCATCACATCACCCACGCCGATGAGCCTGTCGCAGATGGCGGCACAGACACCGCCCCCTCCCCGACGGAAATGCTCATGGGGGCGCTCGGCTCCTGTATTGCCATGACGATGAAAATGTACGCCGAACGCAAAGGCTGGCCGCTCACGGGCGTCGATATTGCCCTCGATTTTGAGCGTTTCGCCAGCAAAGATTATCCCGCCTATACAGGCACAGAGACGTTCGTCCACGAGATCGATGAAAATATCGTTTTGCATGGCCCGCTGAGCGACGATCAAAAAATGCGTCTGCTCGAAATCGCCAAAAAATGCCCTGTCGCCCGCGTCATCGAACTGCCAACGTTCTGGCAGCAGATGCTCGTAGAGGCTTTGCCGGAATAATGGTCAACCCCTCTCCGCTTCAACCCCTCTCCCCGCTCTCCCCACTTCGTGGAGAGAGCGCCAAAAGCCCCTCCTTGCGAAGCGGGGAGGGGTTGAAGCAGGGAGAGGGGTTGAAGCGGGGAGAGGGGTTGAAGCGGAGAGGGGTTGAAACTGAGACAGGAGAGAGACACAAATGAAGACCATCGGGTTATTGGGCGGCATGAGTTGGGAATCGTCGCTGGAATATTATCGCCTCATCAATCAGATAGTGAAGGCGCGGTTGGGCGGGCTGCATTCGGCCCAGTGCCTGCTGTGGTCGTTCGATTTTGCCGAGATTGAAGCGCTGCAAATGGCGGGCGATTGGATGGGGGCGGCGCAAAAAATGGTCGCGGCAGCCCAGGCGTTAGAGCGCGGCGGCGCTGACGGACTCGTCATCTGCACCAACACCATGCACAAGCTCGCGCCCGATGTGCAATCGGCCATTAACATTCCACTGCTGCACATTGCCGATGCCACCGCCGAGAAAGTCTGCGCCGATGGCCTGAATACGATTGGCCTGTTGGGGACGCGCTTCACGATGGAGCATGATTTCTACAAAGGCCGCCTGATCGATAATTTTGGCCTCAAGGTCATCACACCGAATGACGCGGATCGAACCATCATCCACGATGTGATTTATCATGAGCTTGTCCTGGGCACGATTCGGGATGAGTCGCGCCACGAATATCTGCGGATCATGGATGATCTGGCGGCACGCGGCGCACAGGGCGTGATCCTGGGCTGCACCGAGATTACGCTGCTGGTCAAGCCGGAGCACACCGCGATTCGGCTGTATGATACGACTCTCCTGCACGCGCTGGCCGCCGTTGATTGGGCGCTGCGGGATTAAAGGCGCAATACATTGCGCCCCTACGATCATCCCCTTCTCAAAAGGATACATAATGGCACAGGTGGTTTTGATCACAGGGACATCGGCGGGCATTGGCAAGGTGACAGCCGAGCGCCTCGCCCAATTGGGCTATCGCGTGTTTGGGGCAAGCCTGGAGCCGGATGTGCCTGTACAGGGCGTTCAAACCCTGTTCATCGATGTCACCGATCCCGACTCGGTGACAGCAGGAGTTCAAAGTGTGCTTCAGCAGGTCGGGCAGATCGATATTCTCATCAACAATGCCGGGATTGTCGGCGTGGTGGGTGGGCCGGAGGAAATCAGCCGCGAGCAGTGGCGGCGCGTGCTCGATACCAATCTGATGGGCATGATTGAGATGGTCAAAGCCGTGCTGCCGGGAATGCGCGAGCGGCGGGCGGGGATGATCGTCAACATGAGTTCGGTGGGCGGAGTTGTACCGCTGCCGTATTATTTTGCGCCCTATATCACCAGCAAGCACGCCATTGAGGGCTTCACGCAGATTTTGCGCGGCGAGGTCAAGCCGTTCGGCATTCGCGTGGCATTGGTTGCGCCCTCCGCCATGAAGACCCAACTGGATGCGGGCATTGCCCAACCCGCCGCCCCGATTGCCGATTACACGCCGTATCGTCAGCGGGCCTACGACATGCAAAAATATTTGCTGGAACGCGGGCGCGATCCGTCGGTTGTGGCCGATGCTGTCGTCAGCGTGCTGCAAAATCCCAACCCACCACTGCGGACGCCCGCTGGCAAAGAGGCGGAGATAATCGTGCCTCTGTCGCGGCCCATCCCGCACCGCTACCCCGAAGTCGTCTTCGATTGGTTATTTCTCAGCCGCAGGCCCTGGCAACCGGAGCGTGAGCCGCTCAAGCGTCTGTTCATGGATCCGCCCTATGCCGATGATATCCAGCGAAAATCCAGATGGCTGCTGCTGATTGTGCCGCTGCTGCTGCTGCTGGGCTGGCATCGCTCGCGTTCTTCCTGATCAGAATATGCCGCCGCCGCCCCGCATACGGTATCATCGCGGGATGATTTGTATAGAAGGACGAGATTGCTATGGCTCAGGTCGTTCTGATTACGGGCGCATCACTCGGCATTGGCAAAGTCACCGCCGAGCAGTTGGCGCGGGCGGGCTACCGCGTCTTTGGCACAAGCCGCACGCTGCGCCCCTCCACCAACGGCGTCACCTTCCTGCCGCTCGATGTCACAGATCGGGCCTCGATTGATGCCTGTGTGAAAGAGGTCATCGCGCAGGCGGGCTGCATCGATATCCTCATCAACAATGCCGGGCTGGTGGGCGTGGTCGGCGGCCCGGAAGAAGTCAGCGATGAGCAGTGGCGGCGCGTCCTTGAGACCAATGTACTGGGCGTGGTGGCGATGGTGCGGGCGGTTTTGCCGGGGATGCGCGACCAGGGCAGCGGCCTCATCATCAATATCAGTTCACTCGCGGGCATCACTGCCGCGCCGTATTATTTTGGCCCGTATATTGCCAGCAAGCACGCAATTGAGGGCTACACCGAAAGTCTGCGCGGCGAGGTCAAGCCGTTTGGTGTGCGTGTGGCCCTGGTCGAACTGGGCTATATGAAGACGGATATCGGCCTCAGCGTTGATCCGCCCGCCCTGCCGCTTGATGCCTACGCCCCCTACCGCGAACGCGCCTACGCGATGGAGCAGTACGCGCTGGAAAAGGGCCGTGATCCGCAGGTAGTGGCCGAGGTGATTGAAAGCATCATCCGCCATCCCAATCCACCCCTCCGCAACCCCGCCGGAGCCGAGGCTGATCTGCTGCTGCGCCTCGTGCGTCCCGCGCCGCACCGCCTGACGGAGCACGTCTTTGATTGGATGTTTGCCCAAGCGACGCCCTGGGAGCCAGAGCACGAACCCGTGCGCCGCCTGATGATGGATACCTACTATTCCGATACCGTACAGCGCCGTTCGCTGCTGGCCCTGCTGCTGCTGGCCCCGCTGCTGCTTGTGGGTTGGCTGCTGCGCCGCCGCTGAGGACAAAAGCTCCTCTCAAAATGGAAAAAATATGCTCATAAGAGGCCATTTTTTGTGTTACACTCGGCTTAACGTAGGAGACCGCGAGGTTTGATCCATGTTCCTCTTCCCCGCATCCCGTAAGCGCAAGAATGATGCCATTGTGGGCTTTCGCTCATACCGCTCGACACTGCTCTCGCTCGTGATCCTCAGCACGATTGGCTTTCTCTGGTGGACGACGATACCACAGCAGACGAGCGATCTGCCTTCCGCTCATCTGCTGTATTGGCAGGATACCCAGGGTATCTCTCTCAATCTGCAAACAGGCAAACGCACTGTGTTTGAAGGTCGTCCGTCCGATGATGCCTCGTGGCTGAAACTCTCGCCGGATGGCACCTGGGCCGCCCGCTGGAGCCGCGATGATGAATGCTGTACATGGTCGCTGCATATTTATGAGGGCGTCAACGGCCCGAATCGAGGGTTTGGCCCGCGCTTTGGCGGCGGCGATCCGGTGAGCTGGATGCCGGACAGCGAATGGATTGCCTTCAGCGCTGAACCACTCGAAACCACCTCTCAGATGGCGGATGTCTCCCGAAAAGAACTTTATCTGGGCAATATTTACACCAAACAAGTCAAACGTTTGACTGATAATACTGTGATGGACAGCGGCCCCTCCCTCTCACCGGATGGCAAAACAATTGCTTATACCTCACATGGTGATGGCCATAATCTCCTGTATCTCATGGACGTTGCAACCCAAACCTCTCACGTGCTGACGGTGGATGTCGAAGGCTACAACGCCGCGTGGTCGCCTGACGGGACGTGGATCGCCTTCATGTCCAAGTGTGGCCGCGAGAGCCAGACACGCAGCGCCTTTCATGGCTCGATCTGGATCATCCGCGCTGATGGGACAGACTTGCAGAAGATTCAATCCGGCGCGGACTTCATCGAATTGAGATGGCTGCCGTGATCTGAGGCCGACTCTCCCCAATCGATTCACATAATGTAAAAACACGTCCTCCTTCTATAAGGAGGGCGTGCTTTTACATTATGTGATGAGGCGGTCAGGCGTTGAACGATCTGTAGACCACCGCAGGTTCCCTAACGCCCTTCCTCAGTCAGACCCGCCTCTTTACGTAGCAGATCCGCCTTGTCGATGCGTTCCCAGGCCACATCCAGATCATCACGGCCAAAGTGACCGTAGGATGCCACCTGCTTGAACTGCGGCTTCCGCAGGTTCAGGTCGCGGATAATGGCCGCCGGACGCAGATCGAAGGTCTTGCGAATCAGCGTTTCAATCGCCTCATCGCTGATCTTGCCCGTGCCGAAGGTTTCGACGGCCAGCGAAGTCGGCTGTGCCACGCCAATCGCATACGAGATTTGCAGCTCAAAGCGCTCGGCGATGCCCGCTGCGACGATGTTCTTGGCGACATAACGCGCCATATACGCCGCGCTGCGATCCACCTTCGTGCCATCCTTGCCGCTGAATGCGCCGCCGCCATGACGAGCCACGCCGCCATAGGTATCAACGATGATCTTGCGTCCGGTCAGGCCCGCATCGCCCAGAGGGCCGCCCGTGACAAAACGGCCTGTCGGATTGATGAAGATACGAGTCTTGTCATCCAGCAGATGAGCAGGCACAACCTGCATGATGATGTTCTCGATCACAGTCTTGCGGATGGTGTCATTATCGACGTCCGGCGCGTGCTGCGTGGAGATGACGATGGTATCGACGCGCTTGGGCTTGCCATTGGCGTATTCCACCGTGACCTGGCTCTTGGCGTCCGGACGCAGCCATTCGATCTCGTCAGTTTTGCGGGCTTCGGCCAGACGACGCACCAGCTTGTGCGCGAGCGAGATCGTCAGCGGCATGTATTCAGGCGTTTCGTTGCAGGCAAAGCCAATCATCATGCCCTGGTCGCCTGCACCAATCGATTCGATTTCACTGTCGCTCATCTGGCCTTCGCGGGCTTCCAATGCCTGATTGACGCCCTGGGCAATATCAGCGGACTGCTCTTTGATCGAGACGATGACGGCGCAGGTCTCATAATCGAAGCCGAATTTGGCACGGGTGTAGCCAATCTCGCGCACCGTTTCGCGCACAATTTTATCAATATCGACATAAGCGCTGGTGGTGATTTCGCCCATGACCAGCACGAGGCCGGTAGTGGTGGAAGTTTCGCAGGCGACGCGGGCCATCGGGTCTTGCTTCAGGATGGCATCGAGGATCGCATCGCTGATCTGGTCGCACATCTTATCAGGATGCCCCTCCGAGACGGACTCGGACGTGAAGTAATAGCGGGGCGAGGTCATAAAGGTCGTTGGCATGGAAAGTCCTCTGCATGATACGAAGCGAAGAAAAGATAGGGTGGCGTAAACCGCCTGGTCAGTCTCTTGCGAGACTCATCGGCAGCAGGTGTGAGGACGTGAACACAACCAGGGTGTTTGACCGTCTCATCTGCCAGAGTAGGTGCTACTCTGTCGGATTTGGCACCATACCAACGCTTTGGCGGTTGCCGCGCTATCATCGAGCCGAATCTCTCAAGCGCTCTGGATGAGTGCAACGAGGCACTATAGGGAGGAGATGTTAACAGAACATGAAAGGGGGTACAAGTGTTTATTCTGAACACTTGTACCCTAAAATATGGCTGTTGATTACAGACGGGACGTGAGCGCTTTAATTGTCTCTCAGACGAAACAATGAGAGGGCCTCAAGATTGCTGGCTGTGATGATCTGCTTCTCGTGGCTGAATATAATATCTTGAACATAATCTCTTTGAAACCAAGCCCCCTCGATATCCTTAAGGCTGCCACTTTTAATTCGTCTGGATAATTCACGGGCAATATATTGGGCTAAACTGCTATTTTCACCACTGTCACGCCCCCCCAACGGCAGATTAAGAGCCTGGAATGTTTCAGGATTGTGCTTGGCAAGGGCAATTGCGATTTGATAGGCACTCACAAACGGTTGTCCAAAGTGATCGGGATTGCTGTATTGAAAACGCTTCAAAATTGCGTGTATTTTTGTATCCAGGTCTTGATCTTCCCAGTTTGACATCTGTATTATGCTTTCAATAGATGGACAATGTTGTGAAATCACTTTACTACAGAATTCTAGCGATGTTCGCATATACTGCCTTGTAATCAAGGAGAAAAGATATTATTTATTTTGTTGATAAGCGATCACAATCTTCTTAGGCGCATACGCCCGCCATGCCTGCTCAAATAGATCGCGCACCTCGTCGGGATCAGCCACACGCATCCGAATCAGCACACACTCGAATGAGGCATAGTGCTCCTGCATGTAATAGATGTGCGGCTTTGTTGTGAGGAGGAAATCCCGTTCCCGTGCATCTGGTACTTTCAGGACGAGCGTATCGGGGTCGATTTTGGCAATGCATGTGAGAAAGCGCTTGCCCACTTTCAGCGTAATCCCGCCGAAGATGAGATGCTCCTCAACACCCGGAAATGTCCTGCCAATCGCCCGCATATCCTCAAAATTCATTGTACTCTTCTTAGAACATTTGTTTCTAAAAGAATAGCATGAAGTGAGAGGAAATTCAAAAAGATGCTTCGTATTATACGGTAGCCTCTCACACCTGTTATCGATATAATAGAAAGCATGTTCCTATACACTGAGTGCGGATGTCATGACCCCTGAAGAATTTGTTGCCCGCTGGCAAAACACCACCCTTAATGAACGCCAGAGCTATCAGGCTCACTTCATGGAGTTGTGTCAGATGCTGGGACAGCCCGCCCCAACAGGCAGCGGTTCCGACCATCGCGGCAACACCTATAAATTTGAGGCGGGCGGCGCAGCGGGCTTTGCCGATGTCTACCTTGAGGGGCATTTTGCCATTGAATACAAAGCGCCCCACAAATACAAAGACCTCAACGCGGCCTATGACCAGCTTTTGCGCTACCGCGAACAGTTGAAAAATCCGCCCCTGCTCATCGTCACCGATATTGAAAAGTGGCAGATTCACACCAATTTTGAAGGCACGGAGAAGCGCGTTTACGAGTTTAAACATGCCGATATCGCCAACCTGCAACGGGTGCGCGATATT
>DAOTUR010000349.1:0-7600 GCA_034436915.1 Anaerolineae bacterium | reverse complement strand
CGCATAATAGACCGCTCGATTCTCGTCAAAATCGGCGGCCAAATCCGCATCGGGATTGCGGAAGCGGTCGGCCCCTTCAACCCAGATTTCGCGACTGCGCAGGGCATCACGCAGGGCGTGTAACACACAGATTTCATAGTTGACGCGGTTGATCCGGCGCTGAGGCCGATGTTCAACCACACTCTCAAGCCAAGCCAGGGGCACAACCCCGCGCAGGGGCACGGTTTCAGAGGTGGGATAGTCATGACGCTTGTGATTGAGATAGCGTTTGAGTAAATCAAGCGCATCCAGGATCGGATGACAGGCGGGGTTATTAACCAATGGTGCAAGTCTGATTAGCGCGATCCAGACATTTCCATCGTTGTAATCACAGTATCGATGAGCTTAAGAACATCCATGGGGCGCAGGCCGCCGTTCTGATGAACCTGCATTCCAGCCCGCGTTTCCTCATCCGAGTAGATATATTTGGTGGCTGTCAGAAGAATAATAGAGATACAGTCCAATTCGGGGTCATTTCTCATATCGGCAATGACCTCGAAACCGCTGATATCCGGCATCACCAGATCTAACAACACAAGATCAGGCCGTGTGAGGCGCATCATCTCTAACGCCTGCTGCCCGCTGTAGGCCCGCAGCACGCGAATATGAGGATATTGCGTCTCGATGCTGCGCTGGACCAACTGCACCACGCCTATATCATCATCAACCACCAGCACCGTTGCCAGTTGAGGATAGCGTTGAAACTGATCGGTGATTTGATTGGGTCGAACGGGCTTCGCAAGACATGCATCAACTCCGAGATGTCGTACCATCTGCGTGGTGCTGGGCAGAGAACACATAATGATCGGAATTGAGATGTTGCTAAAATGAGAGGGCAGGGCGCGATCAGCGGGCTGGTTGATAATGATTCCCTGAGGACTGTGCTGAAGAATGGCGGCGTGAATCAGGCTGTCATTCTCAATCTGTATGAGTCGATGCCCCTGGCTGTGCCGCGCAATGAGCGTGATGACATGCGGATCGGCATCCACAACTAACCAGAGTGATTCCTGTTTCTCTGTTTTGAGCGTGGGCGAAAGTGGGAAATCAAGTCGATCTCGCCGCTGATTGTTGGGCATTGGCAGCGTAAAGGTAAAGACTGAGCCTTTGCCTTCTTCACTGGTAACATGGAGTTGCCCATGATGCGCCTCAACGAATCGTTTGGTAATCGCCAACCCAAGTCCCGCGCCACCGTGCGCACGGCTGAGAGAATAATCAACTTGATAAAACTCCTCAAAAATCAGGTGCATCTTGTCTTCAGGGATGCCCAATCCTGTATCCGCGATCTCAAACAGGACATCTTTCTCTCGCCTCACAACTGAAAATGTCACGCTGCCGGATGGCGTGAAGCGATGGGCATTGTTCAGCAGATTGATAATTACCTGACGGATGCGCGTGCGATCAATCTCGATGTGGGGCAGAGGATCGGCGACGTTCACAACAAACTCAACGGACGTGTCCTGAAACAGATGGCTCACCATTTCGACAGTGTCGTCAAGAAACTGCTTCAGATCCGTAGGCTCAAAACTTAAGGAAAACTGCGAGATTTCGATATAGGATAAATCCAGCACATCATCAATCATCTCAAGGAGGTGGCGGCTGTTGCGATGAATCTGGTAAATATCGCGTTGAAGCTTCGGAGGAAATGTGATATTGCCATAGACCTCCGGTGTCAGGTGCATGATCTCCGTGAAGCCAAGGATGATATTGAGCGGCGTACGCAGCTCATGACTGATATTCGAGGCAAAGCGCTCTTTGAGACTCCGCAGTTCTTCTGCTTGTTGACGTGCATAGATGAGCTGTGTTTGCAATCGATGCTGAGTCTGATAGGCTGTCTCCAACGACTTGAGCATTTGTACCACGTCCGCCCGACGGGTACGAGCGTCTTCCAGCAAATCGTTTGCCTGTTGATACATGGAACTGTACCACAGAAGCAGGGTATTGATGACCTGGATGCCTCGATTGGTGATTGTGATCATCAAGCAGAGAAAGAGGGCCAGGGGTTGTATGGGATAATTTGTGTGCGCGATGTGACCGAGAAGGGCTGTAAACCCGAAGAAAACCGCTGCCAGAATGATGCTGGCATATGAGACAAGCAGTTCGCTGATAAACACAATCGGGAAGACAAGAAAGGGCAGCCATGTCACGGGCAATAATATCATGCTTGTTGCAAGCCCAAGATACATTGAGAGCACAAATATGTATCGCGCAAGATTCGGGGAGCGCTGGGCGAAATTTCGAATGAGCAGGACAAAGCCGCTGAAGGCGTAGAGAAAAAATACAAGCTGATGCGGCAGGGGCTGCATAAAAATCAATGTATAGGCCGCTACGATGCAAAATGTCACCATCACCATCGTCAGACGGCGGAAGATATCCGCCCTGAAATCCAATAGCAGGTGACGGTAATTGAGATCCGGTTGGATCGATGACATAGATGTGCGCCTCCAATGCTAGATGCGCAGTTCTCGCAGCACACTGAGCAGTGTTTCTTTAATGACAGGCTTCGGCACAAATTTTGAAGCTCCGAGCGAATACGCCAATTCAGGATCATTGATCACTGAGCAGATAATCACTGGAATATTCAACGTCTCGTGATTTGTGCGAAGCCGCTGAAGAACCTCCCAACCATCCATACCCGGCATCATCAAATCGAGAATGATGGCATCAGGCATCAGCTGATGAACCATGCGCAGACCGTCTTCACCATTGGCGACCGACACCACACGATAGGTATGCCCCGTAAAGTAGCGATCAAGAAGTTCAACAAGACCTAAATTATCATCAATAATCAAGAGTAGCGCGCCTTCCTGTGCCGACCGAATGATCATGTGCTGCTCGTTACCAACCGTTCGATACTGCAATTTCCATCCGATCTCCTGCATCATTTGTTCAATAATCAATTCAATATTGGGTTTTGTCATAAAGGACTTTTGCGTTGGATAAGCAAGAATCACGTGAATGCTGCCTCCTTGCTCATTGTAGCTGACACGAAGCGACACGGGGGATATCTGCTGAATCACCTGGCTGAGAAGGTGAATTAAGACTTGCTGTGCAATGGCTGAGTTGGTGGTCATGAGCACATGGTCGTAAGGTGGCTGAATCTCAAGGATAATATCATGCTGATCAGCCAGTTTTTGCACGGCTCTAATGGCTGTATCCAGCATTTTCTGGAGAGGGACTGTCATCATGCCACCCTCTAACCGTGTGATCTCCATTTTGATGGATGACAGTTGGCCAGGCTCGGCTATCTGTTGAGGAGGCTCCTTGTGGTCATGACTGTACCAAAGGATTGTGCTCACACGCTCCTGTCCGCGCCGCAAATCTCGATACACCTGTCGCAGCGAAATCCCAACTTCCAGCGCACATTCTTGCAGCGACATTCCCCCCACATGATGTAGATAAACGAGACTGTAGATCCGCATGGCTCCGGAATGAGCGACAACACGCTGACCGGGATTTAACGCTTCAATGGCTTCAATCAGCTTTTGCCGCAGACGATGAGCCCCGGTGATTGTTGAGGGTGGTGCGCGATCTTCGAGGGCACGAGCAAGCGGGCTATGTTGAAGCTTTGCAAAGTCATAGAGGTTTTCGAGGGCTTCTTTGACCTGATTGATGTATGTCTCTGGAATCTCTGTTGGCAGTTGATCCTGATCAACCATGAGATATATCCTCCAATCTTCTGACGATAGACTATGACATGCTGTCACTGTTTTGTCACTGTTTTGGCAAAAAACAGTCGTTATCAAGAAGTATTGTGGATACATTCTATGGAGTTTAGAGTGCCAGTGATGCAAAAACGTATCAGACTCTCTAAATCATATAAAGACTTGATACTAAGGAGAATTTTTTATGAAACTTCGTATCGCATTGGTGGCAATTCTTATGCTTGGGTTGGTTGGCGCATTGACAGCGCAGGATGCCAAGCCAAGCGGCGGACTCGAAATTTATTCCTGGTGGTCGGGTGACGAAGGGCCTGCATTGGAGGCGCTCATCGCGCTATATTCCAGTGAATACCCGGATGTCAGAGTAGATAATGCCACCGTCACAGGCGGCGCGGGTGTCAATTTTAAGGCTGTCTTGAAGACGCGTATGCTGGGTGGCGATCCGCCAGATACCTTCCAGGTTCATGCGGGCCAGGAATTGACTGGGACATGGGTCGTTGCGAATCGCATGGAAGATCTGACCGATCTTTACAAGTCAGAGGGCTGGTTTGAGGCCTTCCCCAAGGGTCTGATTGAGCAGCTGACATACAAAGGCGGCATTTACTCCGTCGCCGTGAATATCCATCGTGCAGGCGTCATGTGGTACATCCCCGATAATCTGAAGAAGTGGGATATCCAGGTGCCGACCACACTGGATGAATTTTATACCACCTGTGCCGCGCTTAAAACCAAAGGTGTCACGCCGCTGGTCGTTGGCGAAGCCTGGACGTTGATTCATCTCTGGGAAACGGTTGCTCTCAGCGTTCTCGGCCCGGACAAATATGATGCTGTCTGGACGGGTGAACTCTCCCCAACCAGTGATGAGATGGTCGCTGTCTGGGATGCTTACGGCAAGGTGCTGGACTGCACTAATATCAATGAAGACGCTGTAGGCCTCACATGGCAACAGGCGACTGATGCTGTCGTCAGCGGAAAAGCAGCCTTCAATGTGATGGGCGATTGGGCGGCAGGCTATATGTCGACGACGCTTGGTCTGGAACCAAAAACAGGCTTTGGATGGGCAGATTTCCCCGGTACCAAAGGCGTGTTTATGTGGCTGTCCGATACATTTGGCCTGCCCGTTGGCGCTCCCAATCCTGTTGCGACCACAGCCTGGCTGAAGCTGCTTGGCTCAGTTGAAGGTCAGAATGCCTTCAATCCGAAGAAGGGTTCAATCCCAGCCCGCATTGATGCCGTTGATGCTGACCCAAGCCTCTACAACGCGTACTCGCTCTCAGCGGCGGCTGAATGGAAGGTTGACCGTCTGGTGGGCAGCCTGGTGCATGGTGTTGTGGCAAATGAACGCTTCACAGGTGATTTCAACGATGTCATTCAGATCTATCTTGAGAGTCGCAGCAGCACCGCAGCGGCCTCAGCCATGCAAGCCTTCTGCGCTCAAGATGGTGCCTGCGGGATGTAATCGCCTGCGGCATTCGGTATAAACGATGGTGGAGACCCGGTCACTGAGCCGGGTCTTCTTTATCAACGAGTAAACTCAACACTGAATCTTGGAGGGCGAATAGATGAGAAATAGACGGGACCGTACGATTGCGTTCCTGATGGTACTGCCAACACTGATTCTGATCGGTATTTTCGTCTACTTCTTCATTGGCAAGGCGATTTTTACCTCGACAACGGACTGGGGCGAGAATCCACAGCAGCCTGCACTCGCTGAAAACGTCGTCACATCAGACGTTGGATTACAGAACTACGATAAATTGATGACCAATGTTATTCAGGCAAATTTTAGAAATTCTCTGGCCAATACATTTTTCTTTACACTCTTTTTTGTGGTTGGCTCGACAGTCCTGGGAATGTTTCTGGCGATCCTTCTCGATCAGCGAATTGTCGCAGAGGGGTTCTTTCGCACAGTGTTTTTGTTTCCAATGGCGCTGTCATTCGTTGTGACGGGCACAATATGGCGCTGGCTTCTGCAACCAAGCGGCGGCATCAATTTGCTGCCAACCCTGGTTGGTCTTCAACCCATGCACTTCAACTGGCTGAACAGCAAAGAGACATGGCTTGCCTTCCGGTGGGAGGCCGTGCCCCAGTATGTGACGTTTGTAGGGTTTGCAGTCCTGACTATCATCGCCGTGCGTCGGGCGCTGAGCCACGATTGGCGTACAGCTCGATTTGCAGCGGCAGCGGCGGTGATTATTTTGCTCGTCTTCGTGGCGGGCCTGTGGAATTATGTCTGGTTGCCCCTGGATTCAGCAGAGGCGGAGCAGGCGATTGCGCCCAAAGGCTTTAACGCCGCACTTCTGGGGATCATCATCGCGGCTGTCTGGCAAATGTCCGGGTATGTGATGGCAATTTTCATCGCGGGCATTCGCGGCATTCCGGAAGATTTGCGCGAGGCGGCGCGGGTCGATGGTTGCGGCGAAATTGGTGTTTACAGATATATCATCCTGCCACAGCTTAGTCCCTTCGTTTTAAGTGCCATGATCGTCCTTGGCCATATCTCGCTCAAAATATTTGATCTTGTCTTTGCGATGGCAGGCCCCGATAACGCACGAACGGTTGTCCCTGGGATGCTCGTTTATACCAAAGGCTTCCGCCAGAATTCGTTTGCGTCTGCGAGTGCCATTGCCGTCATTATGCTTTTTCTTGTGGCCCTGATTATTGTTCCTTATCTCTGGACGCAGCTCCGCAGCAGCAAATAGGGGAGACACGATGGTGTCAGCCGAAGAATTCAAGCGTTATACGTTGCGTACCTTCATCTATGTTTTGCTGCTCGTTGGAACTCTTTTATTTCTGCTGCCCGTCTATGTTGTCGTTGTCACCAGCCTGAAAGATCCCGCGACGATCAATCTGGCGTCCACCTGGCAGCTCCCGACCACGCTGCACTGGCAGAGCTACCAGGAGGCGATAGAGGCGTTTGGCCCGCGCATCTGGAACAGTATCACGCTGTCAGTCAGTGCAACGATCCTGTCGTCAATTCTGGGGTCACTCAACGGCTATGTGTTCTCCAAGTGGCGGATTCCGGGAGAGCGTCTGCTGTTCCCCCTGATCCTCTTTGGTATGTTTATCCCGTATCAGGCAATTTTGATTCCTCTGTTTCAATTTATGCGTGGGATTGGTTTGTACGGGACTATTCCGGGTCTGGTGATCATTCATACTGTATATGGGCTGCCGATTACTACGCTTATCTTCCGCAATTTCTATACAGATATTCCTGATGAGATGCTTGAAGCTGCCGCAATTGATGGGGCAGGGTTTTTCCAGATTTACACACAGATCATTTTTCCACTCTCAATTGCGGGCTTTGTGGTGGTCATCATCTGGCAGTTTACGCAGATCTGGAATGAATTTCTCTTCGCCGTGACGATGACATCCAATGCCTATGAGCCGATCACGGTTGGATTGGCGCGTCTGGCCGGGGGAGAGGCCGTCAAGTGGAATCTTCCGATGGCCGGGGCGGTGGTGGCTGCTCTGCCGCCGCTGCTGATTTACATCGTTATGGGACGATATTTCATCCGAGGCCTGCTGGCGGGGTCGGTCAAGGGATAAGAAACCGTTTTATAATTCGATTTGTAATGCAAAACCGTTATCAGATCACTTTTGGAGCATGGATTCGGCGATCAAAAACATCCATTGCGTTATGCTCTGGGGCTATTTCTATCGTCACGATGGAGGTTGAGGGCCATTTTTGGAGCATTTTAACGCCCTAGTACACGTTGGCGGAAGTTCACAAGCATTTCGTTCAGTCTCTTTTAGCTAAAGTTCGCTATTTTAATTGCTTATCGACTTCCGCAAAGCTGTACTAGTGGGCCATGTGTCGTGGATAATGGTATTCTTTGATCTCAATTTGAACTCGAAAACCGGAAAATGAATGCCGCACATCATGCCACATGGCCCACTAG
>DAOTUR010000348.1:0-6143 GCA_034436915.1 Anaerolineae bacterium | reverse complement strand
AGCCGTTTGATAATGCAAAATGTTATGCATGATTCGTGTAGGGACAGGGCCTGCCCTGTCCGTTCATCGCGTGAAAATGGACAGGGCAGGCCCTGTCCCTACGCCAAAATACATTTTTTGTAACGAATGGCATTATCAAACGGCTTCTTAAGTAGGGGCACGATGGATCGTGCCCTGGTGATTTGTAGGGAATTTGGCGTGGGCGCGATGCATCGCGCCCCTACAAGGGCGTTTGTCGCATGGATAGGTGAGTGATTACGCATCTTAAATTTTTCTGGTTCACAAAAGATCACAGAGGGTATTTATGTAGGGGCATAGCACGCCATGCCCCTACAAGAACCATCGTGAACATATTAATTTCACAAAATTACGATTTGATGCATTCGCCCTACTAAAGCCGTCTGCCTACAATGACAAAGCCTCATGAATGGGTCTCGTGGCGAGGGAGCAGGCGCGTTTGTAGCCCCGTTTACGGGGCTTGGTACGCCCTAGACAGACGGCTTTAGCCTCTGGTGAGAGCGGATGCCGCGGGCTGATCTGAGGCCACATATCCTTAAGTTGCTGTCTGTGGGACATGGCGTGCCATGTCCCTACCAACATTTATTCTTAACGACCAAAACCCACATCCATCCCCACACGAACACCCTTTCGTCGGCACACCGTAACTGGACAGAATGCGCCCTGCCGATTAGACTCACACATGTTCTAGTCGGTGCTAAGAAATGAGTTTGTTGCGGCATGATCCCCATTCGCCTTGAAATTAGAAATTTCTTGCCCTACCGCACGCCCGATACGCTGCTGTTTGAGGGCATCCATCTGGCCTGTCTCACTGGGCCGAACGGCGCGGGCAAGTCCGCCCTGCTGGATGCCATCACCTATGCCCTGTGGGGACGGGCGCGGGGCAGCGCTCGCTCCGATCAACCCTTGATCCACCAGGGCCAGAAAGAAATGTCGGTCATCCTCGATTTTGAGCAGGAGGGCCAGCGCTACCGCGTGCAGCGCGGACGCAGCGAACGCGGCCAGGGCAATTTGCTGTTCATGCAGATGAATGACGATGGCTGGCAGAATCGCAACGGCCAGAACATTGGCGATACGGATCGCCTTATCCGCGAGACGCTGCGCCTGGATTATGAGACGTTCGTCAATTCGGCCTTTTTGCAGCAGGGTCGCGCCGACGCCTTCACCACCAAGACGCCCGCCGAACGCAAAAAGATTCTCAGCGAAATCCTCGGCCTGGAACAATGGGCCGTGTATGAAGAACGTGCCAAAGCCGCTGTCGAGGTCAGCCGCCGCACCATCGGCAACCTAGAGCATGAGACGCGCACTCTGCAAGAGGAACTCAAGCGCGAACCGCAGTACAAGCGTGAGTTTGACGCGGCAGAACAGGCCATGCATACCGCCCAGACCGAGCGCGATGCGGCCCAGGCCAAGCTGGATGAGGTGAGCTACGTCGAGCAGTCTCTGCGCGATAAGCGAAGTGAGATGGAGCGCAAGACGCGGGAGCAGCGCGATTTGCTGACGGAGCAGAGTGACCTCAACGCTCAGTCTGACGGGTTGAAAGCGGAATTGAAACGCTGCGCTGCCATGCTGTCTCAGGCCGAGGCGATTGAATCGGGCTACCAGACGCTGCAAAACGCCCGTGATCTCGATTCCTCATTGGGCGAAAAACTGAGCCAGAGCAGCGCCCTGCAAGCCAGCATCTCGCGGGTGGAGCAGGCGATTCAAAAAGCCTATACCGATCTGGAACAGGATCGCCGCGCCGCTGCGGGTCGCATCACCGAGTTGGAGCGCCAGCACGAAGATGGACTCGCGGAACAGTTGGCCGAGATGACGGTAAAGATTTCGACGCTGGAACAGGTCGAGAAAGACCGCGACGCGGTGCATACCAGCGGGCAGAAGACCCGCGAGGCCGTGATCGGGGCGCGGAATGCCCTGAGTGCCGCCGAAGCCGAAGGCAAAAAACGCGCTCAACACCTGGAGAAGGTGCGCGGCATTGATAACAGCCCTATCTGCCCGCTGTGCGGCCAGCCTTTGAGCGCGGAACATCTGGCGGCGGTGCAGGCCGAACTTGAAGAAGAATTGAATGATCGGCGGCAGAATTACCAATCGCTGCGCGATCAAATCCGCGACGGCGAACAGCGCCTCAAAGAATTTGAGGAGCAAAAAGAGTCTCTATCACAGCAGATCGCCATTCTGCCCCGCCTGCGTAAAGACCAGGGAGCCTTGCAGCAAAAACACTCTAGCGCGGAAGACGCCGCCCGCCGCCTGCTCAATGTACAAACAGAGCATGATGCCCTGCAACTGCGGATCAGCAGCGAGGATTATGTCCAGGCCGAACGCGCCGAACTTTTGGCCTTGTATGCTCAGCGCGATGCCCTCGGCTATGATGGCGCGGCGCACAATTCGGCGCGGGCCACTTTGCAGCAGTATCGGAATTATGAGATGCAGCAGCGCGATCTTGAGATTGCGCGGCAGATGCGGCCTGGCCTGCAAACCCAGATGGACACGGTGCAGCAGCGTCAGACGCGCATCCAATCCGTCCTGGCCCAGATCACCACCGAATTGGACGAGATAAAAATCCGCCTGGCCGAACTCGAACAACTGAAAATCGAATATCTTGTCCGTGAGCGCGAAGTCATGCGGCTGGCGCAGGTCTTGACCAATGCCAATCAGCGATTGGGCGGCGCACGGCAGACGCTCGAAAATCTTGTCAATGTGCGGGAACGCCTGAAAGCGATTGATATCGAACTGGATGAGGTGCGCTTTACACGCGGCCTGTACACACAGCTTCAAACGGCCTTCAGCAAGAAGGGCGTCCCGGCCATGATGATTGAGACTGCGCTGCCTGAACTCGAAATCGAAGCAAACCGTCTGCTGGCCCGCATGACCGATGGACGGATGCACGTTGCGCTCAAGACGCAGCGGGCGACCCAGGCGGGCGATACAACCGAGACACTGGATATCGATATCTCAGACGAACTCGGCACGCGCTCGTATGATCTCTACAGCGGCGGCGAGGCGTTCCGCATCAATTTTGCGCTGCGAATTGCGCTGTCGAAGATGCTGGCGCGGCGGGCGGGCGCACAGCTTCGCACGCTGTTCATTGATGAGGGCTTCGGCACGCAGGATGAAGATGGGCGGGCGCGGTTGGTCGAGGCCATCAATGTGGTGCAGGATGATTTTGATCTGATCCTGGTCATCACGCATATTGATGAACTGCGCGACAGTTTTCCCGTGCATATCGTGATCGAGAAGACGCCCAACGGCAGCGCCATCAGCGTGCGCTAAACCCCTCCCTGGCCCTCTCCACTGCGTGGAGCAAAACACCCCTCCCTGGCCCTCTCTACGGAGTGGGGAGGGCCAGGGAGGGGTCATTCTTGCGAAGCGGGGAGGGGTTGGGGTGGAGTACAATACAGCTATTGTCGGTTTCTCGGATGAGGACACATTTTATGGCGATCCGCTGGATGATCTATGGCGCAAATGGATATACCGGGCAGCTTGTGGCCGAAGAAGCCATCAAACGCGGCCATGAGCCAATTCTGGCCGGGCGCAACCGCGAGGCGCTGCTGCCACTTGCCAAACGTCTCGGCCTTAAATACATGGTCTTTGATCTGAGCGATGTCAAAACGGTGTCGGAGGCGATTGGCGATCTTGATGTGGTCTATCATGCGGCAGGGCCGTTCTCCCAGACCAGTGAGCCGATGGTCAAAGCCTGCCTTGCCACCGGCACGCACTACCTTGATATCACAGGCGAATATACCGTGATGGAGGCGATCTATAAGCTGCACGACGCCGCTCTCGCCAACAAAATCGCGCTCATCAGCGGCGTGGGCTTCGATATTGTGCCGTCCGACTGCCTTGCCCTGTATGTCGCGCAAAAGATCAGCGCCCCGTATACGATTGATATTGGCATCAACACCCACATCAAAATCAGCCCCGGCACATTTAAATCCATGATGGAGATGAGCACAGGCGGCGGATGGGTGCGGCGCAATGGCGACCTTGTGCCGCTGGCAATCGGCGCGGGAGGCCGCCGCATTCGCTTCTCGCATGGCGAAGAGTATGCCATCCCTGTGCCCTTTGCCGATATTTCCGCCGCCTTTCGCTCGACCCGTGCGCCGAATATTACGTCCTATCTGCGGATGCCGCGTGCTGCGGGCATGGTCGCCCGTGTGACCGCCCCGCTGTCACAGATGATGATGCGCTCCCCCTTCATCCGTCACAGTACAATCAATCTGCTCGAACGCTATTTTCCCGGCCCCACCGCCGAACTGCGTGCTCATGATCGCTGCTATTTGTGGGCGCGGGCGATGAATCGAGAGGGGACAGCCTCGGCAGAGGCATGGTTGGAGATGCCCGAAGCCTACCGCTTTACGGCGGAAATCGGCGTGCGGGCGGTGGAGCGCGTGGTGGAATGGCATCCGGTGGGGGCGCTCACGCCATCGCAGGCGTTTGGGCCGGATTTCGTGCTGGATGTGCCAGGCGTGGTGCGGTTGGATAAATTGGTGTCGTAAGGACGCGGCGGGCCTCGTCCGCCGAATGCCCATATCAAGGGCGCGATATATCGCGCCCCTACAAATCTGCCCGTGTCAGACGATCAATCACCCGTAGGGACATGACATGTCATGTCCTCGGAACCGATGGACATGGCGTGCCAGGACATGGCGTGCCAGGACATGGCGTGCCAGGACACGGCGTGCCAGGACACGGCGTGCCAGGACACGGCGTGCCATGTCCCTACGCGATCCATCGGGCATGGATTATCATGATCCCCGATCACAGTCAACACCTCAACAATCATCCCCTATAGGAGAGTCGCTATGTCTGAATCACAACGTCCGCGTCATCCCCTGGAAGCTCCCACCCGCGAAGAGATTGAATCCGAAGTGATGACGGAACGTCTGCGGACGGGCCGCGCTGTTCGCATCACCTGGGCGCAGGCCAAGACGCCCTGGCTGACCTGGACGCTGCTGGCGCTCATCGTCATCATTTTCATACCGGGGATGCTGGCCTATGTCTCCAAAACGACGCTTTACGACACGATGGTCACGAAAGGCGCGTTGTATTGGCCGGCGGTGGCGCGGCACAACGAGTGGTGGCGCATCATCAGCAGCATCTTCCTCCATGCCGATCTCGCCCACCTGACCATGAACGGCCTGTCGCTGTATTACCTGGGCAACAATCTTGAACTCAACGCGGGCCGCCGCCGCACTCTGATCATCTTCTTTCTGTCCGGCATCGCGGGCGGATTGTTGCAGCTTCTTCTGGGCGGCCATCAGGATTATGGCATCGGGGCATCGGGGGCGATCTTTGGCATGGCGGGCGCGGTGCTGCTGTTCATGTGGCGGCATCGGACGTATTTCCCATCAACTGCACGTCAGGCAGCGATGCAGATGGTCGCGCTGCTCACGTTTCAATTGATGTTGGGGTTTGCGGTAGGCAAAGGCATTGGCAACTGGGCGCATCTGGGCGGGCTGCTCATGGGCGTAACCTGTGCATGGCTGATCGGCCCGATGTATGTCCGTCCCAATCAGGAACCGCAGATGGGCGCGGATGGCATCGGCGTCTATTACATGGTCGATTCGCAGGCTCTGTCAGGCCGACGGTGGCTCTGGGTGCTCGTCCTGAGTGCTGTCCTGCTGTTGGGCGGCCTGCTGCTCAAGCTGGGCGCGTAGGCGCTCAATCTCATATTCCATCAGCGCCATGTGCTGCGCGATATCTTTGTTCTCATGCGTCAGGCGCGTAATGACGGTGGAAAAATACAGCAGGATCGCCAGACTAAACAGCGCCGCCAGCAAAAACAGCAGATTGGGCGGATAGACGATGCCCACCGCCGCCGCCATGCCATGCAGCAATTCACGCCACGCGCTCACCACCAGCATCGCCAGGGCTGTCCCCAACCAGAGCAGAGAATATTCCTCGCTCAAGCGCCGCCGCCGCACCAGCTCCAGCACGAACAGCAGAGCGGCGAGGGATGCGCCTGTTGCGAGAAGAATTGATCGTTCAGTCATCGAATCGGCGCGAGATACCCCTGCCTTTAGGCCTATACATTACCCACAAGTCGGAGAGGGGTTGAACATGGGGTAAACTAGGGAGTGTTGAGGGAAGAACATGACAAGAAACGGAGCCATACCCGACACCCT
>DAOTUR010000347.1:0-2938 GCA_034436915.1 Anaerolineae bacterium | reverse complement strand
TCCACAGGGGGCGTCATGGGTAGGGGCGCTGGATCTGAGTGGCAACGTCCAAGAGTGGACGAGCACACGCTACGACGATCTCGACTACTCGCAGCAAACGTTTGATTTTCAGGGACTTTTCCCGTACCCATATCGTGCCGATGATGGCCGTGAAACGGATGAAACAGTTGTGCAGCATGAGAACAAATATTCTACGTCTTCCTTTCTTACTTTACGCGTTGTGCGGGGCGGCTCGTGGGACTTTGCGGGGTCGTTCCTCCGTGGTGCGGCCCGCAACAGGATCATCGCGGACTTCGAGTACTCGTATGTTGGTTTTCGCTGTGCCCGCTCTTCCTGAGCGCAGCGAAGGATAGCTCTGTTTTCTGATCTCTGTTTTCTGTTTTCTGATTTGTCTGCGCCGAAGGCGCGAATCGAAATTTTTTTGGGGGGAATTCGAGGTATACTGGGAAAGCACCTCCTGATCGGTGGCCCCGATGACACGCGGATGGCACACCACGACGATATCATTCTGGAGCACATCCAGGCCAGCATAGGTGTATTCCAGGCCCGTCATCGTGTCGCTGAGGCTGGCTGCCGACGCTGCGGCTTTCAGCAGATGCTGGCGATTCCAGAACACGGCCTTACCATCCCGATTGAAGAAGAACTTGCCGCGCTCGGTGGTCGTCATATCCTTAGGACGCGTTTAAAAATAAAGTCGCAGAATGGAGATGAGACGACCCATTCCAGAAGTCTGCGGACTTGTTTTTAAACGCGTCCTTAGAGCTGTCATGAGGCATCTCCATCAAAGGCCATTCGATGGGAGAGAGTATAGAGGGGATCACCGATTGATTCAGGTCTTTCGTCAACACATCCTGCGCATCGGGATGTATTTCAAGTGAGCGCGAATGCGCCAGGTCTTTCATAGCCAGCTTCAAATCTTGAGGTGGCTCGCACCAAAGTGAAATGCACCCTGTGCATCGCGCTTCGTTCAATGCTGATTCTCGTGCCTTGATTCATTTATACAGGTCTCAAACCATGACAAAACAGCCTCTGAATACCCTTAAATGACGCATGAGAATAAATCTAAGAGGTCACTGGTCTGATTTCTATGTCAAAATAACGAAAAGCGTTTTAATGCTGATAGCCTATCAGCATGGCCTGCCCACTTTGTCCGCTGGAATATACTTGATGACTGTCTTCTCTTGTTAATCAATTGGCGGCCCGTTACACGTTTGTTAAACATACCCCATCGACGGGTGATGAAAGAGAAAGCGGGTCAAATCGCCCGCTATCGGCAAATGCAGTGGGAGAAGGTCGGCGATCCGCCTTTCTAAGCGACCCATGGGCGGAGGATCGTTTGTAACAAGCGCAAAGCGTGTGTTTTGCGTGGTTTTGTGTTGTCTGCGACCCGTTCACACGACAAACCGGCCTGATTTGGAACGGCTGACGCTGGGCGATCGGGGCCATCCGAGTGCTTTTCGGGTGGAAGATCCACCCTCGGGCCGCCGGCGCGGCTGGTGCGCACGATGTCAGTACCCATTTCCACTGTGGATGTCACAAAATAGGACAATCGACCCTGCGCTATACCCACCTCTCTGACAAAGTGGCGGATGCTGAAATTGGGCGTGGCGACGCAAAGTGCGTTCCTAATGTCATTCAAGTTATTTTCAGCGTTGGAGTTTTGCTTAGACCAACTTTCCGTTCCATTGGTCTGGATATCCCTAGCTCATGGCGATCACGCTGTCGAATTCAAAGCCCTCATCCGTCTCATACAGCGAGAAATATTCCTGCCCAGGATCAACGTAAGGTGTCCAGAGCATTGTGCGAAGATGCGTCCTCATAAGCACCACTCTCCTTATAAACATAATGCAAGGGCTTATAGACTGCGTATGAAACCTCCAATTTCATCAATCGCTGTCTGCGATTCGGGCACGATCCACGATGGATAGACCTGCCAGACATGCCACAACCCCGGATAAATGCTCAAATGCACCTGAGAGTCCGCCTCACGAAGACGGTCTGATAATCCAACAGCATCGCTGTATAACAATTCACGCTCGCCAACTTGTATCAGGATAGGCGGCATCTGTTTGAATGTACCATTGAGAGGCGAAAGACCAGGATCATCAAGGGGAACGCCCGCAGCATACAGATGAGCGAACTTTAAAAATATCCGTCTTGAATAAATCGGATCACGATCCTCAAGCGCAGACTGTCCATTCATCGTCAGATCGCACCAGGGCGAAAGCAGAATAGCCGCCGCAGGCAGCGCGAGATGTTCTGCTTGCAATTTCAACATAAGGGCAACGACCAGTCCCCCACCCGCCGAATCGCCTGCAAAGATGATATTGTCCGGTGTGATCTTCTGGGCCAGAAGCCATTTGTAGGCCGATACTGCATCATCCAGGGCCGCTGGAAAGGGGTGTTCTGGCGCAAGTCGATAATCGACATACAGCACGCGAACACCTGCACGCAGCGCAATGCGGGCCGCCATCGCATGATGGGTTTTGGGTGTGTTTTGGACGTAGCCGCCCCCATGCAGATACAAAAGCACTTTTGATGGGGCAATGTCGTTGACAGTGATCCACTGAGCCGCGATGTCTTCTGCCTGTACCACCGTCGTTCTCTTCGGTAAGGGAAAGCCGACAGCCTGTGTCATGGCACGCGATTGCTGAACCGAAATATTTGAAAAAGGCCCTCGCATGAGGCTCAACATCCGAAGGAAAAGCCGAGCGCGAAGGCTCAGGGAGCTTTTTATGTAGGGAGGGTTAATCAATGGACTTTGGCCCTTTTTTAGACCGAGACGGACGTTTCACCCGTTCAGATGCTTTTTTAGGGTAATTTTTTGCCATGTTGTCCGGTGTTACCGAGCAACTGGCATTAAAGTCAGCAGATGGAAGAAAAGGCTGATAGGTTTTGAGAGTCTTTTAGCTCAGATGTACGATGTCTCAGGGCCAAT
>DAOTUR010000346.1:0-2435 GCA_034436915.1 Anaerolineae bacterium | reverse complement strand
GACATCGTCGCCGACCACGCGTTCCGGGATCGCGACCCGGCCGCGCACCTCGCCGCACTCAAGAAAGCCGCATCCGACCTCGAAGCCCTCATTGCCGCTTTGCCAGCCGATTGCGACCCCAACCTCCGCCACTATCTCGAACGCCAAAGTTACACAAAAGCCCTCGCCTGGCTGGACGAGAAATTGGCCTGACCCCCGCACGATGCCCACCAGAATGCCTGTCGCAATTGCCATTCTTTCTGTCTCCCTTCTTTCTTGCCCTCCGCGCTCAACTTCGCTATAGATTTATCAACATTTTCGAATCGACCTAACCCTTCACCGCTGTCACTTTGGGTGCTTGGCTTCGCCGCACCCGGCGTGCCAGCGGTTCCGGGCAGGTCATCGCGGACGATGGGTAAATAAATTATGAAAAGACGCGCTTTCTTAAAAGCAACATTAACAGTTAGTGGAGCCGGAGCAATCTACCTTGCGATAAGGCATTTTATCGGGTCTGGACCAGTGCTTCCTTCCCATAGGTTGACCACGTTTATTAAGCCTTATGCAATTTGGAGTGAAACAGACTTTGATCTATTTTTACTTAACTTGGATAAAGAACAAGAGCAGCTTGTTTTGTCATCACTAAACATTGAACACAAATCATTCAGTCCAGCGAAAATCAAAGAAAGGCTTGTTTGGCTTTCGTCCAATATTGCAACCTATCCTTTTAGGAATAAAACTGCAGTCGATTACAGCGATCTTACGAGGTGGGTTGCGAAACAACATGATGACAACAATACTCTTTCGCCTACGGCATCAACCTTTGAGGTAGAAAAGTTCATTTTTGAGAGTTTGTTTGTGGGAATGTGGGACAAATTGAATTTTGATAACCGCATGAAGCTGATGGAAAGAATAGATGAAGACAATATTTTAACGAACAGAGCTGCGTTGGCCGCGTTATCGGGCTCAGCTGCACTTGCCTCCCTCTCGGCAACAGTATATTTTTCTGGCTTCGCATTTTATTCAACAATGAGTGTTGTCATCTGCTCGGTAGCTGGTTTCTTTGGAGTTGCATTACCATTTACAGCCTACACAGGTGCCTCAGCAATTGCGGCTGTTCTGTCAGGGCCAGTCGGTTGGATATTGCTTGCGATTGGCGCAGTCGCGGGCGGCTTGCTCCTAGGAGCGCCAAACGCGTCGAAGCTTATTCCTTTCATTTGTCAAATGCATATGATCAAGGTCGATGTTCTTCGGCAACAAGGTCAGTTAGATTCAGTATTGCAAATTCTTAGTATCAAAAAATAAGCCCATCGGAGCGATCAACCTAACCCTATACCGCTGGCACTTAGGATGCTGGGCTTCGCCGCATCCTACGCGCCAGCGGTTCCGGGCAGGTCATCGCGGACGTTCGCAAAATATATGAACCCACTTGCAATCATAAAAACAGTCATCGCGGCCATTGTAGCGTTTTGGGCGAATCTCTCGGATGCTGAAAAGAAGAAGATTAAACGCGCAATCTGGGCAATCCTTGAACCAATGATCCGCAAATACTATCAACAAAAAACAAAATAAGACTTATGTCCCTTGGATCTCTCATCAAGCAAAACCTATCGGCGCTGGCATTGCCAGCACCAGAACACGGCGTTCCAGTCAATGCAATCGTTCTGGTCAACGCTCTGAAAAATGCCATCCCTGATAAACAAGCAGAACAGGTCGCAACAAATCTGTATGAATACATATCTTCAGAAACCTTTGCTGATCACATAGACAAGCAAGTCGGAGATCCCACGGAAGGGGAGTCAGAGGATCAGTATGTTGCGAGGGCGAAGGCAAGAATTGAGAAGCTTCTCATGAGTGAGTTTGAAAAATAAAATGCGAACCAAGCGATCCACCAAACAGCCGTCCCTTCGGGACTTCTGTCACGATTCCTGCTGACGCAGGAAGTCGCGCCAGAAGCAAGCGGCTGTTGGTGATCGCGGACGTTATGCAGATATTTTTCATTCAGCGCTGATTTGATCGTTGAGGCGATGTCCAAACGTTGCGCGGGAGTCATTGTGCGGGACTCAAATTTTATCGTGATATCCTTTTCCCAATGTGACTCACCTTGGTAGAGTTTCCCTGTGTCGCGTAGGTTGTAGATTAGTGATCCATCATCGGTGATGACAAAGCTTGATTCTGGCTTATAGATTTCCATATTTTTCGGGAGTTGAGGGTTGTTCGAAAGAGGCATAACCAGACGCTCCACCAAATCCCCACCCTCCGGGCGTTGATTTGATTTCGCTCCCGCGCCTTCCTTACCGGCTTGCTGAGTAGTCTTCATGGGTGGGGATTTGTGAGCTTGTCGTTGGACATATCAAGATCGTCGCTCGTGGGCTGCACGCATTGCGGCCCGCAGTCTATGTCACCCTCAAATTTGTAGTTTCCTGCATCTGGCGGAAGTTCATCCAGCCATATTGGCT
>DAOTUR010000345.1:0-2240 GCA_034436915.1 Anaerolineae bacterium | reverse complement strand
CAGCGGCATTGCGAGTCCACGCGGGGCTGGAGGCTGTTTATAGCATGACCACACAGACATCGGACATCCATTCGAAGGCAGGCAATGCAGCACATCAGATGTTGTGGGCGGCTTACCATCTCCTGCGGACATCTGAACTGCTCCTCAGTGGGGAGCCCAGTGCGGTCTATATCAATGAACAGATCCATGCTGCGGAACGGCGTGTAGCCGATGGTCAGCAATTCCTGGGCCAAACGCCTCAGCCCAAGACAGATGCGTCTCCAATGGAAGCTGTCATTCAACCCTATCACACACTGCTGCTGTCCTCCGATGGCACCTATCCGGGTCTCGTCATATCTATCACAGATCGGATGGCGCACATCACCTGGTACAAATGGGGCTATGCGGGGGAAACCTTCACCGATTGGATGCTGCTCACGAACATCGCAGAGTATGTTTTGAGTGCAACGGCGTGCCAGAAGCGTTTTGGCGGGCTGCCGCTGACGTATCAGGCCTGAAACGAATAGCCAATGGGATCAACCGTGTTTGTCGCATCGTTGATCCCTGTGCCTCCCGATGGGGAGGTTTTCTTTTTCACACAGCATCGTCATCGTCTGTATCAGGTGGCGCACTGGCCGCATACTGCTCTTCGGTGTCATAGCCATAGATAAATCGCAGCTCTCGGAGATACGCCTGCTGTTTCTGCTCAAGCACGGCCAATCGTTGTAAATGCTGGAGGCGTGTGTGTTTTCTTCTCTCTAATGTCTCGCGGTGTACACTTGCTACCCTTAACTGTGCGGCATTCAGATCGGCATGACCCTGAATGTTGAGCCAGGCGACCGCCAGTTCCATCAGATCGTACTGACGGAGATGCAGATCTTCCTGAACCGAGATCACCAAAAGATGAAATATAGCGTAGCCCTCAGTATCTGTTGCCGTGATGACTTTACTATATGTCGGAACATCAAGCTGCTGAAAGACTTCATCCAGGCTTGAACTGCTGGCATAGGCATAGGTCAGGGCCTCATAATCGGGAAAGGTCCAGAAATCCTTTGACCCACCCAATTCGTCCGGACTTTCGTTGTACCCAAATGCCCCTCGGTACTGTGTTGTGCGTGCCATAACAGGCTCCTGATCAACACTCAATCTCTGTATCCAGTATAAAGGGCAATATGGCTTGCTCATGCGTCAAGTGACGCAATGAGATTTGTAATTCTTTATTTTCACAGATCTGACTCCCCATAAGATAGAGATATTGATCTGAAAGGGGACTCGAGATGCCCACTGACCCGCTTCATGACAAGCCGCTGTACGCCTCGGACCATCCTTTTGGGATTCCCAGCCTTCGCTATACACCGCTCTCTCAGCTCCCGGATTGGCTGCTGCCGTATCGGCATCGGGTGCGACCCGAACAGTCGGTCGCGGGTGGGGCGGTGCATTTTTTTCTGTTTGACGCCTTGTTTGAGAGTGTGTGGAATCGTCCGCAGCAGGCCCTGCGCTATCTGGAAGGTTTTCAAGCCGTGCTGACGCCAGATTTCAGCCTGAATGGCGAGATGCCTCTGGTGGCCCACCTCTGGAATACCTACCGCAACCGCTGGTGTGGCGCGCACTGGCAGGCTCAGGGGTATACGGTGATTCCGACCGTGGGCTGGAGTTCGCCTGCCAGTTATGACTTTTGCTTTGCCGGGTTGGCGGCGCATGGCCCAGTGGCTGTCACCACGCTCGGGTCGCGCTCAGTCGATAAACGCCCGACTTTTCTGCATGGATTTGATGCGTTGATCGAACGCGTCCAGCCGAGCGTGGTGCTGTGCTACGGCCGGCCGCTGCCCGAGATGGAACGTGTGCCCCTGCAGGTCTATCCCAATCAATGGCGCAGTCTGAAAGCCGCAAAACGGGCGGCAAACCGTGGGTAGCCGGGGACGCTGGGGCCGCCAGCGGGTGCAAACCCTCATGGTTGTCGATGGAGGGCTGGCGGTGATAGGCCATGTCGAGGTCAAAACGCATGCGCCCTACCGCCTGCCGCTCGAACCGTCTGACGATCTGCCCTCCAAAGGCTATCTGGTGGTGGGGACGCGCTGGGATGGCGCGAAGTCGCCATTCTATCCGCTGTTTCCGCAGGATCGGGCCTGGATTCTGCTCTCACGCGACGGCACCAGCATTGATGATCCTGAGCATGCCGTCCATGAGCAGCACCGTTTTGGCATGACAACGCCCACGCTGTCGTGGCAAAACGGAACGCAGCGGATGGAATTGTATGTCGA
>DAOTUR010000344.1:0-6918 GCA_034436915.1 Anaerolineae bacterium | reverse complement strand
TCACCGCAGAGTTCGGAACTGGAAGGTCATCCCGAAGTGCCTCTGTATTCGCCCCTAACGGAGGCTCTGACATCAAGCCTGAGTCTGGTCAACCTGAGCATTATTCATGCTCCCGGCTTCAGCCGGGGGTCGTTGACGTGATCCTTTGGTTCAAAAACGACGACTTCCCTACGCTTCGTGCATTAACACGTATACTTCTCGGCACATACCCCACAAAGGCGGCTTCTCGCAATCTAACTCTTTCAGTATACTTCTGCGTCGCATAGAAAATCAACAGGACAAAAACAACGATGCGTCGTGCTTCCATAGGACTCTTAGGAGCTGCTGCTGCTCTCGCTCTGGCCCTGCTGCCCTCTCAGCCCGCCCAGGGTCAGTTCATGACCAATACGCCGGAAGGGAATGTGCCTCTCGCGGCCACCGCTGTACCAACAGACGCCCCCTTGTCTCAGGCGACCTCGATTCCGACGACAGCCGCAGGGATTGGCCTGGGATTCTCCACTAACACGCCGGATGTGCCGCTGCCCACGCCGACCCTCACGCTGACGCCCACGCCGACTAATACCATCACGCCGAGTCCGACGCCGGAACCGATTGGGCCATACAGCTATCCCGACAACATCAATTCGCTGACCGGGCTGCCGTATCCGAGTGAAGAGGCTCGCGCCCGCGTGAACCTCATCATCAAAATCTCGAATTATCCGCCCATCGTGCGCCCGCAAACGGGTATTAACAAGGCCGATATCGTCTATGAATATGAGGCCGAAGGCGGCGTGACCCGTTTCGCCGCGATCTTCCGTTCACAGCTTCCGCCGCTGGTCGGGTCGATTCGCAGCGGACGCCTGCTGGATATGGAACTCATGACCATGTATCGCGCCAATTTGACCTATTCCGGCACAAGCCAGCCGATCCAGAAATTGTTCCTGTCCAATTATCCGTATCGTCTCATCTCACCCTTCATTGGTGATGGGCAGGGGGATGGCGAAATCGGCTGCAATGACAATCCCTTCTGCCGTATTCCGCAAGAAGGCAAGGCGTTTGAGCATACGCTGTTTGGCAACCCACAGTTGATGCTGGATGTGGCGACCAAACGCGGCACGAACAAAGGCTATAAAGCCAAAGGCTTCTCCTTCAGCGATGTGGCGGAAGCGGGCGGCGATCCTGTCAACGATATTTTCATCGATTGGTTCGGCCAGACCGATGCTCGCTGGCAGTACGATCCCACCAGCGGCCATTATCTGCGCTTCACCGATGGCAAGCCGCACTTCGATAATGGCGATGGTCAGCAGGTCTGGGCCGATAACATCGTCGTGATTGTCGTGCCGGTTGATGACCACCCTGATCTGTTCCCTGAAGGGGCAAGTTATACATCGATTGAAGTGCAGTTGTGGCATCCTGAGGAGACATTCCTGTATCAGGCGCTGGTGCTGCGCGATGGACAGTTGTATCAGGGCTATTGGGATCGCCCGAACCGCGATGAAGGCACGGCGTTGTTCCTGGTGCATGGCAACAACCAGCCCATGCCGCTCAAACCGGGCCGCACCTGGGTCGCCGTCGTGCGTGGGTTGGGCGATGTCACATGGTCGGAGCAGAAGACGGATGTCTATGCCACCGCGACGGTGAATGCTATGACGCCATCCGCGACCCCGCTGGATATTCAGGAAGGGGATTAGGTCTCGCGCTGCGGGATGCTGGTTTGCCTCATAGCCGTAAAAATGCAGATAGGTTCGGGTGCAGCGGAGTGATCGATTTTTGCATGTAATGATTCAGCTATCCATGCGACAAAGGCCGTTGTAGGGGCACGATGCATCGTGCCCCATATGCATCAACTTAAGACAGTCCATCTTTTAAGGACATTGCTCGCCGCGTTTTCGCAGGCTAAAGCCGTCCGCCTAGCGTGACAAAGCCCCATCAATGGGGCTCATGGCGAAGGAGCAGGCGCGTTTGTAGCCCCGTTTACGGGGCTTCGTACTCCCCAGACAGACGGCTTTAGCCTCTGATGAGAGCGGATGCCGCGTTCTGATCAGAGGCCACATATCCTTAAGTTGCTGCAAATGGGGTACGATGCATCGTGCCCCTACACCAATCCTATCTCAAATTGAATTGATATCGACACAACCACGTTATCATGTACACCTACCTATGTTTCCACACTGACCAAAACCTTCCCTTCTGATTTAGAACAAATATGCAAATCTCGCAACAGCTAGATAACATGTTCGTTTTGTGTTGCCTCAAGACGTGATACAATCACCCCATGTCTTCCACTCAATCAAGTGATTGCCCATGCTCAACGCGGATGAATTGAAACAAGGCCCTGGCCCGCGTCTGGCCTTCCTGGGGTCGCTGGACGCCCAAATCCTTGCCGAAATCATGGTGTCCTTTGCCAATACCGAGGGCGGCATTATCGTCCTGGGGCTGGATGCCAATGGTCAACCCAGCGCTGGCACAATCTCAGCCGAGGGCGTGCAAAAGGTGTTGGAAAGTGCCGAGAATCTTTTCAATCCTGGGATTGTGATTGAAGCGTGGCAGGTGCTCACGATTGAAGATGATTATTTTTTTGACGAGGCCGCGCTAGGCCGTGTGATTATTCCGGCCAATCCCGTGTCAAAGTCGGCGGAGGGTGTGCCTGCTGCTACCCCATCTCCGACACTTATTTCGGACAGCATGACTCGTGTCGGCACGCCCCCGCTTGAATCCGCTGCAACGCCTACGCAAGAGGCCAGCACTAACGGGGTAGACGTTTCTGTTACACCGCAACCGCCGCCTTTGCAGGCTACTGACACAGCGCTAACGGCTGACTCTAGTGCCCTCAAGCCCGCCGAAACTCCGGTTGTCGCTACGCCGATTGTGAGCGAAACGCCCGCGCCAGCATCGACGGCCTCAGAGACAGCGGCCTCTGTCCTGCCCGCTCCTGCGCCAGATCAGACAGCGGCCTCTGCTGCGCCTGCACCAGATGAGACGCCAGCGATAGACACTCTTCTGCCGCAGGCCGCATCCGCTGCTGCTCCAGTAGCTATTACGCCTGTGCCTGAGACACCTGCGCCTGAGACGCCCGCTGCAACGGCGCTGTCAGAGATATCCGCAGCTATCGCTCCTGCCCCAAGCGATACACCCACTGCAACGGAGGCGCTGGCGGAGACGCCCGCAGTTACCCCTCCTGCCGCAAGCGATACACTCGCAGCAATGGCGGCGCTGGCGGAGGTATCACCTACTATCACGCCCTCATCTGGTGATGAAACCCCTTTATCGACACCTGATTTGCCTACGACACTGATCCCTGAATCGAAGGCCGTTGACTCAGCGCTTCCACAGGCAGCGACTTCTCCGACCAAAAGCGAAGCTCTCGCAGCGGATCGTGCGGATGCACCTGTGTCTGCCATTGAGAGTGCTCCCGCATCTGTGCCATCACAGGCTGAGATCAAGCCCATTGTGCCTGTGACGCCCGCCGCACCTGCTATCCCCAAACCGCAGCCCGTCTTATATGGGGTGCGGATTCCGCGCAGTATCGAACTGCACGCCCTGAACGATGGCCGTGTCCTCATTCGCAGCGGCGCACGCAACCGCCCCCTGGGAGGACAGGAGATTTTGCGTCTGGCAAGCTCCAAAGGGACGGGCGAATTTGAGGCTGAAATCGTCCCTGGCGCGACACAGGCCGATTTCAGCCGCCGCATGATTGATGAGTATCTCGTCAAGCGGGCCGAGCGGACGAAACGGCCTTTCAGCGGTTCGATTGATGACATGCTGCTGGAGATTGGCGCTCTCAACTCAGATCGTCGGCCTACGACAGCCGGAATTTTGCTCTTTAGCGAGTATCCGCAGAAGTGGTTGCCGCAGAGCAGTTTGATTTTTGCGCGTTTTGTGGGAACGCAACCACGCGGCGAGAGCGGCATGGCGGGGTATATCCGCCGCGAAGAAATCACTGGCCCGCTGCCGCGCATGATTGAAGCGGCCTGGAATCTGGTGTGGAGCGAAATGGCCGTCAGCGCGATGGTCAGTGGCCTTGAGCGCGAGGAAAAAGCTGAGTATCCGCAGTTTGCGGTGCGTGAGGCGATTGTCAATTCGATCTGTCATCGGGATTATCGACTGCGCGGGCGGCGGATTGAACTGCGGATGTATTCGGATCGGCTGGAGGTCATCTCACCCGGCGGCCTGCCCGGATTCATCACCGTCGAGAATATCAAAGATGAGCATTTCAGCCGCAATCCGCGCATCGTCAACGGCCTGTTTCAGTGGGGATATATCGAGGAATTGGGCCTGGGGATTGATCGTATGTTTGAGGTGATGGAGCAGGCCGGACGTGAGCCGCCGCACTTTGACGCTCGTCCCTACAGCTTTGCCGTCACCCTCAACAATGAGCGTGAAAAACAGCGTCCGCTGGATTGGATTCGCAGCGCCAACCATCGGCAGGCGCGGGCCATGCAGTACATTCGTGAGCATGGGTCGATCACAAACCGTGAATATCGCATTTTGTGTGTGGGCGTTTCCGCCGAGACGCTGCGGCTTGATCTGTCCGGCATGGTAGATCGTGGGCAGTTAATTAAAGTTGGCTCTAAGAAGGGGACGCATTACATTCTGCGCGATAAGGATGCCCCTGAGATTGGTGCGCCGTAGCCCTTCAAGAGAGGCATGTTTGTAGGGACGCATCATCACATGAGATTGGCGTAGTACCTCGCCGTGATGATAGTGACAGATACGCACGACGGTTTGTAGGGACATGACATGTCATGTCCGAATCGATGGACATGTCATGCCAGGACAGGACATGGCGTGCCAGGACATGTCATGCCAGGACAGGACAGGACATGTCATGCCAGGACAGGACATGCCAGGACAGGACATGTCATGCCAGGACATGTCATGCCAGGACATGTCATGCCAGGACAGGACATGGCGTGCCATGTCCCTACAAACCGTCGTGGTGGGGTTGTAGGGGCGCAATACGCGACGCGGGTACTGATCTTGAGGCCGAAGACCACGCCATTCGACAACCCCATTCCCAATCTCGTGACCCTTAAGCCAAAGTTGCGACTTTGAGACCCCCGTGCTATCCTCAAAGAGCAAGCCACGAGAGTTTATGTCAGGTCGATTCTCTGGCTCACATGACCGCCTGTCATCTGTGAGTAGATCACTTTGCTGACTGAATCCTCTCTTTCTGCGTTCTCACTCACCTTTCTCATCGCTTACATGGCGCTGGTGATCTTTCTTGTCTGGCGTTTGTGGCAGGGCCGCGACAAGGTGCGCTCCGCGTGGCTGGGCGTGATGGTGCTGGGTGGATTAGGGTCTGCCACTGCGCTGCTCATGCCTGTGGTCGGGACACCGTTCTCGCGTGATTTTATTTTGCTGTTCTCCGTCGGCGTTGCGATGACGGGCTACGGCGGGGTGATCCTGCGTGATATGATGCAGCAGCGGGCCGGACGCCGCTTCCAACTGGTCTATCTGGCGATCAATGCGCTGTGGATGACCATCTTTGCGCTGCTGGTGATCTCACAAAATGAGACTGTCCAGGGCTGGCTCGTCTGGTCGCAATCCACCCCCACGCTCATCGAAGTGCTGCCTGTGCTTGCAACGGCGTCGTTGAGCGCGATTATTCTCTTCGTCGGCTTCTACTTTTTCCGCGACACTGCCATGCCCGAAGTGGCAAACCGTGCTGCGTTCTTCACCATCACCGGGGCGCTGCTGATTGCCGCTGCGATCATGCTGACGGCGGGGTCGCTGGTGCTGTATTTGCCAGGGACGCTGCTGCTGCTGCTGGCGGTCTATGGCACAGTGTATGCCTGCTACCGCTATCGTCTGGTGGATGTCCGCAGCAGCATTGTGCGCCAGTTTCGCACGCTGCTCGTGGTGGTAGTCAGTTGGGCGTTGATGTTTACGCTGGTCTATTTCATCAAAAGCATCAATCTCCCGCTCGATATGGCGGGGACGCTGGTGATCGGCACGATTGTCCTCGTCGTGACGGTGCTGCTGCTGCCTGTGCGCCAGATCATTGAGGGCGTCTTTAGCTATGTCGAAATGCGTTCGCGGCCCAATCTGGCGGCGGCCACCGCCGAATACAGCCAGAATGTGGCGCGTGCCTCTAATCTTGAGGAGGTCGTGAATGTCACGACGGACACACTCAATCGTGTTATGCGCGTGCATCGCTCGGCCTTGATCCTGGTCAACAACACCTTCCGCGTGCCGGAATCGGTGGAACTGGTGGTGATGGAGCAGGGCAGCACCTTTGGTAAGCCCACCACCACTGGCTATGTCGGCAAAAAAAGCCCGATCTTTCAAACCCTGGCGATCCGCAAAGTGCCGCTGACGCAGTTCGATGTGGAATATGGTGATCCCTATCGCGTGATCTCGGCTGATGAACTGGCCTTTTTGCGGCGGCTGACTATGCACGCCTATATCCCCATCGTGGCGGAAAATGCGCTGATTGGCCTGCTGGCGTGTGGCCCCAAGCTGAACGATACGCCCTACTCCCGCGAAGACATGGAAATGCTCATGGTCATCGCGCAGCAGGTCGGTACAGCGCTCCGCAGCGCCCGCCTCATCGATGATCTCCAGCATCTCAACAACACGATGCGGGCGCTCAACAAGCGCCTCGAATCGGCCAAGACTGAACTCGAAAAACTCGACTCGATCAAAACCGATTTCATCACCATCGCCAGCCATGAACTGCGGACGCCGCTGGCCCAGATTCGCGGCTATACCGATATCATCGACAGCATGAATGAGCAAAATCTTCTGCGTCCCGGCCAGACGACGCAGTTTGTGCAAAATCTTCGCAAATCAACCGAGCGCATGGAAGAACTCATCTCCAACATGCTCGATGTGAGCCAGATTGATGTGAATGCGCTCGATCTGCGCTTCGTCCATACCTCGATTGAGTCGATCATCCGCATGGCCTTCGACCCGATGACAGAGGCCGCCGAGCAG
>DAOTUR010000343.1:0-2008 GCA_034436915.1 Anaerolineae bacterium | reverse complement strand
GCCTGACAGACGGCACATTCACACTCATGCCCTGTTAAACCCACCGCTTGTCCTCCCTATCCTCTCTGCTTTTGATTTTACCCTTTATCTCCTCGGTAAGTTATATTTTTACCGACCCTAAGCTCAAAGGTCTGGTCGATGTCCTCAAGCCGCTCATCCGTGATGGTTACAACCCGATTGTCTTCTGCCGCTTCATTCCCACTGTTACCTATCTGACCGAGGAACTGCGTAAAGTCCTGCGTAATGTCGAGGTCGAAGGCGTCACCGGACTGCTGCCGCCCGCAGAACGCGAACTGCGCGTCAATAGCCTGATTGAAAAGCCGCGCCGCGTCCTCGTCTGCACCGACTGCCTGAGCGAAGGCGTCAACCTGCAAGAAGGTTTTGATGCCGTCGTGCATTATGATCTTTCGTGGAATCCCACCCGCCATGAACAGCGCGAAGGCCGTGTGGATCGCTACGGCCAGCCCAGCCCCACGGTGAAGGTCATCACCTACTATGGCAAAGACAATCAGATCGATGGCATCGTTCTGAGGGTTCTTTTACGCAAACATGAGACCATCCGCGACTCATTGGGCGTGTCTGTGCCTGTGCCGGGCAATACCGAAGAATTGATCGAAGCCATTTTTGAGGGGTTACTGCTGCGCGAAAACGAAGGCATGAGCGCCCAGATTCTGCCCGGTTTCGAGGAGTACATGAAGCCGCGCCAGCAGGATCTCAATCTCAAATGGGACGAGGCTGCTGCCCGTGAAAAGCGTTCACGCACCATGTTTGCCCAACAGACGATCAAAGTGGATGAAGTCAAAGCAGAACTTGATTCGGCCCGTTCAGCCGTGGGTAGCGGCGTCGATGTAGAGCGTTTTCTCTCAGATGCCATCACAATGTACGGCGGTATTATCTCGCGGCTCTCATCTTTCTCTCCACGCAGTGAAGAGGGCCGGGGAGCGGTACATGCTGATCTCACCGAATCACCACGTGGCCTACGCGAGCGGCTTGATCTTAAAGAGAAAACGCAGTTTGTTGCCAAATTTGAGCTTCCCGTAAAAGAAGGCCAGCTTTTGCTCACACGCACACATCCCCTGGTAGAATCGCTGGCTGCCTATATGATGGATATGGCGCTTGATCGGATTGAAGAGTCGCGGGCCAGACGCAGCGGTGCGGTGCGCACAAGACTTGTGGAACGGCGTACAACGGTGCTGCTGGTGCGCTTTCGCTATCACATTCTCACGACGATGGGCGAGGAGACGCGCCAGCTGTTGGCCGAAGACTGCCAGACATTGGCGTTTGAAGGTGCGCCCGACAATGCCGCCTGGATCGATACGACCCTCGCGGAACGCCTGATGAATATGGAGCATCCCGATGAGAATATCGACCCAATGCAGGCGGCTGATTTTGTGCAGCGCGTCATCACAGGCTTTGAGCATCTCGCGCCGCAGTTGGGGGCGATTGCCCAGCAGCGCGGCGCGGAACTTCTCGATGCCCACCGCCGCGTGAGAGCCGCTGCCCGTATGCGAGGCGTGAAATACGAAGTCGTGCCACAATTGCCGCCGGATGTGTTGGGTATTTATGTCTATCTGCCTGCGAAACGAGTCTAAATATGCCATCTTCTATTTTCACCACCATTCGCACCGAGGGCCTGCTGCTGCCGCCCGATCTGCTCCAGCGCATCGCGGAGGGCAATGCCTCCCTGGAAGGCCTGACCGCTGAAAGCTATCACCGCCAGGGCCAAAAGCTCAACGAGGTCATCAATCAATCGTGGAATGCGCTGCAAGGCATCTGGGCCAACTTTAAAGCCGCCCGTGAGCGTCTGCCTGAGAGCGATACAGGCACAACCCTCACCCGCGAACGCTGGCTGCTGCCCCTCTTCCGCGAGTTGGATTATGGCCGCCTGCCCACCGCCAGCGCCGCCGATTTCACCATCGAAGACAAACATTATGCCATCTCGCACAAGAGCGCCGAGGGCCACCCTATCCACCTCGTCAGTTTTCAGGTCGATCTGGACAAACGCCCT
>DAOTUR010000342.1:0-3840 GCA_034436915.1 Anaerolineae bacterium | reverse complement strand
GGAATCGCGCCGAAGCGAATGCGCTCTTTGCCCCCCATAATATCGCCTGCGGTCTCCATGAGTGTCCGCATTGTCACCGGGCTGCCCGATGCGATGTTATATACGCCCTGTGCGTTCTGGCGGGCCAGCGTCCAGATGGCGCTGGCAACATCCTGCACATGCAAATAATCCCGCACCTGTTCACCGGGCGTTGCATCGAAGGTATCGCCCCGTCGCAGCGTCTGCATAAGCGACGGAACAAGGCGGCGCGGGTCTTCCTGTTCACCATACAGATAGAACAGGCGGCCCCAGGCAAACTGAACACCTGCCGCTGCCGCCAGATGCTGCCCAATCAAACACATCGACAGTTTACAGGCGGCGTAGATCGTGGCGGGTTTGGTGGGGCCATCCTCACGCAAATATCCGGCCTCAGTTTCATACTCGGCACATGTCCCCAACCCGACAAACTGGCGACAGCCGACCTCGATGAGGGTTTGCATCATCGTCAGGCTTTGCTGCAAGACGGGGACGTTTTCAGCGGCATAGAGATATTTGCCCGGCTCCGCATACCACGCCAGATGAAGACAGACATCAGGGCGGAACTGCTCCAACTGCGGGCGCAGCGTCGGGATATCTTCGAGCCGCCCCTCGATCTGCTGAAACTGCCCCTCCAGAGCGCGGAGCCGTTCGGGGGCTTGGTGGGGTGAAACCAGTGCTGCCGTTTCAATCCCCTGCGACACAAGCAGACGCATGACTGCCGCGCCAACAAAGCCGCTTGCACCCGTCACAAAAATACGCATTACTGGTGTCTCACAGTCCAGCTATAGGGAATGTGATTGTTAAACGGGTCGAGCCGACTGCTGCGCGAGGGATCATGGGCATGGGTGCAGCAGTTGGCAACGATGGAGAGGGGATCGCTCATGCCTTTGAATCCATTCCAGACTTCCGGTGGGATGATGACCAGGGAATAATTGTCCGGGCCGAGGAAGATTTCCATGAGTTCCCCCTTTGTTGATGAGGTGTCACGGTCATCAAACAGCACCAGCTTGATGCGCCCGAAGATACAGGCATAGTTGAGGCTCATCTCGCGATGATGATGCCAGCCTTTGATGACATCTTTATAAATGGTCGAAAAATAGATTTCTCCGAACTGCTGGAAATGCGGATCAGTCGCACGCAGCATGTGCATAATTGTGCCGCGCTCATCGGGAATGCGTTTTAGAGGGATAATCTGGACGCCATCAATCATACGATTCTCACCTCGGGAATGGGAATAATAAATTGTCCACCGAGTTGGCGGTACTCGTCCTGCTGGCGCAGAATTTCATCGGCAAAGTTCCACGTCAGCAGCAGCACATAATCGGGCATGTCTTCCAGCAGTTTGATCGGGGAATAGATAGGCAGATGTGACCCCGGCGTGAAATGTCCCTGCTTCACCGTACTGCGATCAACCACGTACTCAATCAGTTCACGGCCAATGCCGAAGTAATTGAGCAGTGTGCTGCCTTTGGCCGATGCGCCATACACGGCGATGCGTTTATCCGACTGCTTGAGCGATTGGAGCTGCGCCCGTAATGTGTCGCGCAGATGTTCAACCTGTTCGCCAAACCGTGCATAAAAGTCGAATTGATCGACCCCCCAGGCGGCTTCTTCGGCCAGCAGATCTTTTACACGCTGAGAAACCTCACCTGTTTTACTGGCAAAAATCCGCAGTGAGCCGCCATGAATATCGAGACGCTCTACATCAATGATCGACAGGCCATGCTGCCCAAACAGCTTCACCTGCGCTTTCAGCGAGTAATAACACAGATGCTCGTGATAGATGGTGTCAAACTCGGTGCGATCCATCAGGTCTTTGACGTAAGCCGATTCGCTCACAACGATTCCATCGGGCTTGAGCAAGAGGGCAATACCCCCGATCACGCCGTTCAGTTCCGCGACATGGGCCAGGACATTGTTGGCATGAATAATATCCGCCTGAACACCTTCTGCTGACAGCTTGTCAGCAGCGGCCTGACCAAAAAATTCAGAGATCGTGTTGATGCCCCGGTCATTAGCGACTTTGGCGATATTAGACGCTGGCTCAATGCCGAGCACAGGGACACCCGCCTCAACATAATTTTTGAGCAGGTAGCCATCATTACTGGCAATCTCGACCACCAGCGAATCGCCATTCAGATGGCGATTCGCAATAAGGCGGTTTGCCAAAACCTGAGCGTGCTGGAGCATCGTCTCGGAAAAGGATGAGAAGTAGAAGTAATTGCTGAACAACTGCTCCGGTGGAACAGTCTCGGTGATTTGCACCAGCGTACAATTCTCACAGAAGACCAGTTCTAAAGGAAAATATGGCTCTGGTTGTTGAAGCTGTTCAGCGGTCAGGAGTGAGTTTGCCAGCGGCGTCTGCCCCAGTGACAGGATCAGCCGCAGTTGGGTGCTGCCACACGAGCGGCAGGAAGTTTCAGTCGTCATGATGTTGCGGCCTGTGTAAGATAAACACGATACCAGTCAATCGTTTCAGACAGCCCATTTTCCAGTGTAAATTGGGGTGTCCAGTCCAGCAGCTTTTCGGCACGAGTCGAGTCAAGATACTGTGAACGAATCTCGCCCTGTGCGCGATTCTGAATAATGGGGGTGAGATGCTGGCAGTTCATCAAGTCCTGAATCACGGCGACCAGTTCCAGAACCGTGACAGCTTTGCCCGGACTAAAATTGAATCCACCCCGTACCTGTGAATCGTCCATGCATTCCGCGAGACGCATATAGGCGCGGCAAACATCTTTGACATAAATATAGTCGCGCACGAATTGACCATCGCTGCGAATGACCAGGGGAACATCCCGTAAACACGAACGGATGGCATCGGGGATAATCCGACTCCAGTTCAGGTCGCCACCCCCGTAAATATTGCCACAGCGGGCAATGGTGACAGGGAGTTGGTAAGTGGCAGCATAGGATTGGGCAATCAGATCGGCGCAGCTTTTAGACACTTCATAGGGCTGCTGGCCCTGGAGCGGCATATCTTCCGTATAGGGCAGATTTTTCTGGTCGCCATAGGCTTTATCACTCGACGCTACGATGACGCGCTTCACCAATCCCGATAGTTGGCGGCAGCTTTCCAGCAAATTGTACGTCCCGCGAATATTGCTCTCGAAGGTTTGCAACGGGGAACGATATGCCGCTCCGACGATGGGCTGGGCCGCGAGATGAAAGACGGTATCCACTTCATTTTCATTGATGGCCCGTTCCAGGGTGGCATAATCTTCGAGTTGTCCACTCACAAGAGTGGTTCGCTGATAATCTCCGGAACGATAGAACTCCGATTGTGGATCAGGATCGCGTACCAGGGCTGTCACCTTGCTGCCTGATTCGAGCAGCGCTTTGACAAGCCATGATCCGACCAACCCCGTTGCACCCGTGACGAAGACTCGTTTATCTGACCAGAAATTTACCATAGTTTCCAGGGAGCACCCCCACTTTGCCAGAGGCTTTCCAGATAACGCTTATCCCGCAGGGTATCCATACACTGCCAGAAGCCATCATGGAGATAGGCTGAGAGCTGTCCCTCCGCTGCCAGCCGTTCCAGGACATCAGCTTCCATCACGGTCTCATCACCCGCAATATAATCAAAGATCGCTGGCTCAAAGACGAAGAAGCCGCCGTTAATCCAGCCCTCTTTAATCTGCGATTTTTCCACGAAGCTGATGACGTTGTCCTGCTCCAACTCCAATGTTCCGAAGCGAGCCGGGGGACGAACAGCCGTCATGGTCGCAATGCATTTGCGTTCTCGATGAAATTGCAGCAGTGCGTCCAGATCAACCGACGACACCCCATCGCCATAGGTCATCATGAACGTCTCATTGC
>DAOTUR010000341.1:0-1534 GCA_034436915.1 Anaerolineae bacterium | reverse complement strand
ATCGTGCAACCCGCCCCGCCGCAGCCGACTTTTCAACGCTTTGCCGCGCTGATTCGCGGCCTCAATGGGAAGCAGATGGTGGATGATTTTGCGCCGCGCCTGCGCGATGTGCTTCTGATTCCGCAGAGCACACGCACACGCCTGAGCGATTTCGCCGAGAGCCGCGATACTCGTGTCCTGCTCGTGATTGCTGCCGACAGTCGCGGCACAGTGCTCTACGACACGGCGAGCCTCATTACACCCGAAACCTTGATTTACATCACGCCTGACAACTATATGGACCCGACGCAAAAGCCCATGCGCCCGGAGATGCATCAGGTGTACGGCAGCTTCCGCAATTCCGATCAAAAGGAATGGCTGTTTGGCGGCCTGATGTATGACAACGGCGGACGCAAGCCGCTGCAAACCTTGATTATCATGGCTGAGCCGCGCCCGACGGTCTCGCTGCAAGAGGCCCTCAACGATTTCAGCACCGCCCTGCTGCCGCCGCTGCTGCAAGCGGGCTGTGTGGGGCTGGTCGTGGCGCTGGCGCTGGCCTTCGTCATGACGCGCACCCTGACGCGCCCGCTGCAAGCGCTGGCCCAGGGCGCAGCGGCTGTGGCGACGGGCGATTACAAACATCGCGTGGCGGAATCAGGCCCGTCTGAGATGCGTTCCGTGGCCGGAGCCTTTAACGAGATGGGGCGGCAGGTGCGCGATACGCAGCAGTCCCAGCGCGATTTCCTCGCCAATGTGTCGCACGATCTCAAAACGCCGCTCACGTCGATCCAGGGTTATGCCCAGGCGATCATTGATGGCGCGACCAAAAACCCCAGCGCCGCCGCCCAGATCATCTATGACGAATCAGCCCGCCTGAATCGTCTCGTGCTGGAACTCACCGACCTGATGCGGATGCAGTCGGGCCGCTTCTCGCTGCACATGCAACCGCTGGATGTGAGCGCGATTGTGGGGCAGATTGGGCAGCGCCTGCGCGTGGTGGCTGACAAAAAAGGCGTGCGCCTCATCCTCGACACACCGTCTCTGCCGGAGATCACGGGCGATGGAGATCGCTTGGCGCAGGTGCTGACGAATTTGTTGAGCAACGCCATCCACTTCACGCCCAAAGGCGGCACGGTCACGGCGCAGACGCAAATCAATCAGGGCGGGATTGAGATTCGCGTGCAGGATACGGGCATCGGCATTCCGCCCGCCGATCTACCGCGTATCTTCGAGCGCTTCTATCAGGTCGATAAGGCACGCGGGCCGGGTCGAGAAGGCAGCGGCCTCGGATTGGCGATTACCAAGCAGATTGTGCAGGCACACGGGGGTTATATTCGGGTGGAGAGCGCAGGCTATAACCAGGGATCGACCTTTACGGTCTGGTTGCCTTCGCCGCAGTTGTCGACGCTGGTGCATCGGCGCAAATTGTAGAGCGGGTAAGCATCCCCATCCCTAAAGGGAGGGGCTTTTAGCCCCAATGCTTACCAGACTCAGGTCGCAAGACCTCCGTTAGAGGCGAATAGATAGGCACTTCGGAATGCCTCACCAGTTCCGA
>DAOTUR010000340.1:0-8288 GCA_034436915.1 Anaerolineae bacterium | reverse complement strand
CGGAACTGGTGAGGCATTCCGAAGTGCCTATGTATTCGCCTCTAACGGAGCCTTTTCAGGCCAAGTCTGGTAAGCACTGAGGCTAAAAGCCCCTCCCTTTAGGGATGGGGATGCTTACTCGAGAACCCTTTCAAATTTTTAGATCAGTATGATTATAACATGTTTGATCTCATTAAGCAAGTATTTTTACAGGTTTTTCTTATGAAAGTGTTGTGTTCAGCGGATTCTCATGCAAAGCTGATTTGACTTGGATGACAACGAAACATGTTGGCATTCTTAATTATGATAGGATAATCTTATATAGGAAAAGACATATGAGGGGAGTATTTATGTATTCTATACAAGATGTGTTTGCCCGGAAGACGCTCTGGCTCTGGGTGCTGCTGTTGTGTCTCCTACTCGTGATGGTCTGCGGGTTCCGTCTGACAATGCCTGTGTCTGCCCAAGAGATATGTTCGGGGTCACTGCCGCCGCGCCTCGTCATCGGGGGAGAAGGCCGTGTGCTGCCTGGTTATCCCAACAATGTACGGCGCGACCCCACAAAAGGCGCAAGCAAGGTCGGTCAAATGCGCTCTGGTCGGTCGTTTGCTATTTTAGACGGCCCGGTGTGTGCCGATGGTTACACATGGTGGAAGATTGATGCTGATGGCCTTGTGGGGTGGACGGTTGAGGGGGGCAGTGGTGAATATTGGCTTGAGCTGACCACTATCCCGCCCACTGCCACGCCACTGTATACGGCAACACCTGCCCCCACTCTTTCAAACTGTTATGTCACCGTGAGTGTCACCTTGAGCAATGTGGTTGTCAAAGACCCTGTGGAGGTCAACGCGTTCGACAGCACAAGCATTGTTGGCGGGGATGAAGCGTACTTGTGGTACGGTGTCAGTTCTGCACCGCGCTCCCAACAAGAGTACGATGTAGGCGCAAACGATGAGTGGTATCTGCTGGAATCGTTCGATTTGTACGATGGCAGCCGTGTTTTTGGCCTGCCGACATTAAGGCGTCCTTCTCACTGTGAATACAAGACCATCGTCTTTTTCGCGTTATCCGAGGATGATGGCCTGTTAGGGTCGCGTGATCTGGGAATTCTGGAAGTCAATATCGATAGCAATAATCTTGACCGCTACCCACTCACCGAAACTCGCTCGATCACAGGAACAATTTTGGAAGGCACTTACGATTACGAGTATACCTATACCATCGACGTCCAGCAGGGGCGTGGCGCAGGCGTGAGCAGCAATGTCGTGAAGCGCGGCACCATTCAGGTGGATCGCAGTAATGAGCGGCGGTTCGCCTCTAATGCCTACCCCTTTACGCCGCTGGCCGACCTCCTGCGGCAGGAGAAATACAATCAAGTTCTGAACGGCTCGTGCAATCTCGAATACGATGTGGCGTATGTGATTGTCGATACGTCTTCCCTCATAACATGTTCATTCTATGGCTACAAGGGGCAGCGGATGACTCTCGAGGCTTTGGCAGATGGGGCTGTCCTGATGAGCGGCTCTGACAACATGGTGTCTGTTGAAGGCGTGTATGAACTGCCCAGTGATGGGTATTATGGTGTCCGAATTATTCTAAGGGAGAATAAAGGGAGCTATATTGGAGTTATTCGTCTTTTGAGACAGTACGCTCCATGATCCGCTGAATCAGAATTAAAGGCTGATATGTTATGCTGTGGGCGGAACCAGGGAGTTCCGCCTTTTATTTATCTCCCGTTTACTCTCGGCTTGAACCTGAGTAATAGAATGGGCTGCCACCGTGTGTTACCTGTGTCAGAGTGATCTTTCCTCCCCTACTCTCTTTCTTCATTTTCCTTCAAGGACAATCGCCTCTTAATAATTTGAATTCATGAGAGTTCACGGGTGTATGTGTGTAGAGGCGCAGTACTGCACCCAGGACACGGCACGCCATGTCCCTACGACAACATCCTTTATTCCTCAAAATCAGTGTGGCGGCGTAGCAGGTGCTTTACCGTCTTCACTCCGTAATCAGCGTCACCGCCAGCACAAACGGGTAGACCGGGCCGCTGCCGCTGCGCTGGAGCAAATCGCCCACCACCGTCAGCGTCCACTTTGAATCGGCAATATCATCCACCAGCAAAATTGGCTTGCCCTTGAGCGGCGTCGGCACGCGAAAGGCGGGACGGATGTTGAGCGCCTGCTGAAAGCTGTTATGCATATCGGTTTGCGGCGGATGCTGCCGCTCGTGACGAATCACGGGCGCATAGGGCAGGCTCAAGGCGCGGGCCAACCGCTCGGCAAACGAGGGGACAAGCGCAGGGCGGCGCAGCGACGGGATGCAGGTCACGCCGCTGACCTGAAGGCCCGACTGCTGCCAGTACGCCCGCAGCGCCTGGGCCGAGGCATCCACCAGATCATCGCCATACTCGTTTTTGATACGGCCTTCGCGCACGAGCGCTCCCCAGCCCTCATCGTAGTAATTGCACAGGGCAATCCCGATCTTGTTGATATGGATATCTGTCGTCTTGGGGAAATCAGCGCTGACCCCCGGCCAGCGTTTGCGCGGCTCAAACGTCAGCGGCTTGCCCTGGCGCAAATACGTCTGCGCCCGCTGGAGAGCGCTGGCTTGCACCTGGAATTTACTCGCTGCGCCTGTGCAGTTTTTGCAGCGGCCACAGCGCTGCGGCGGCGCGGGATCATCGAGCGCCTTCGCCAGGAAATGCATGAGGCAGCCTTTTTCCTGGATATATGCCTTCATATGGGCGAGTTCGGCGTTGCGCGTCTGCGTGACCGCCGCCCAGCGCTCATAATCGGGCGTGGTATGCGCCTTGAGCAGGACATAGAGCCTATCGCGCTTCTCGACAATATTCTCGACCTCCAGATGCGTCAGCACCTTGTCGAGCGTTGAGATGCGGACATTGACCTGCTGCTGAAGATCGCTGCGACTGCATGGAGCCTTCGCCAGGATGCGAATGACATCCTGCATCTGGGCAGGCGTGGGGAAGGCGGTGTCGATGAAGTAGCGCTGAATATCCTCATCGCCGGGGCCGTACATGAGGACAATATGCGCCTGATCGATGCCGCGTCCGGCACGCCCGATCTGCTGATAGTAGCTGATGATATTGCCCGGAAGCTGGAAATGAATGACGAAATGCAAATCGCTCTTATCGAAGCCCATGCCCAGCGCCACGCTTGAGACCAGCGCCTTGACCTGATTGTTCATCAACTGGTTTTCGAGCGCTTCACGGTCTTCGGACTGCATCTCTTCCACGTCGGCATAGTAGGCTTTGGCATTGAAGCCCTCGTCTTGCAGCCACTCCGCCACCAAGCGACAGTCGCGAGTGGTGGTGCAGTAAACAATGCCGCTGCCCGGCAGATGCTTGAGCAAATGCGACAGCAGCGTCAGGCGATGCGCGGCGTCCATCGCGTCAGGATAGACATACAGCATCAAGCTGTCGCGGGTGAGCGGGCCGCGTTGGATATTCATGCCCGCACCCAGGATCGACGCGACATCGGCCACCACGCGATCATTGGCGGTGGCGGTTGTGCCAATGATGGGCGTGTGCGGCGGAATCTCCTCCAGCAGGCGCATAATCCGCCGATAATTGGGGCGAAAATCATGCCCCCAATCGGAGATACAATGGGCTTCATCCACCACCAGCATCCCGACGGTGTGACGCAGCTTGGCCCAGACATCGGCCTGAAAGCGATCATTCGCCAGCCGCTCCGGTGAGATCAGGAGCAGGTCGATCTTACCTGCCAGCAGGTCGGCTTCAATCGCTCGGTGATCGTCGCTGTTGGTGCTGTTCAAGGAACTGGCCCGCAGGCCGTACTGCGCCGCCGATGCAATCTGGTTTCGCATCAACGAGAGCAGGGGACTGATGAGGATGGTCGGGCCAGCGCCCCGCGCCCTGAGCAGACGTGTCGCCATAAAGTAGACGAGACTTTTGCCCCAGCCTGTGCGCTGCACTACGAGAACGCGCTGCCTGTGTTCGACCAGCGCCTCAATCGCCTCCCACTGCCCCTCGCGGAACTGGGCGTTCGGGCCGAGGGTGTCCTGCAACCAACGTGTGGCGTCTGTCTGTATCGTCATGCGTGAGCGCACCTTCATTGGGATGAGATCTATGAATTATAAACGAAGGTGGGCTTATAAATTGAGGAGATCAGTTCAAAATTAATTTGTGGATATGACCACGCCACAACGATCCATAGTAGGACACGGCCCGCCGTGTCCTCCATACATCCGGACACGGCGGGCCATGTCCCTACGGGGGAGGGCGAGAATTGATTGCCTCACAAGGGCGGATTTGTAGGGCACGAGCGAAGTCAACGAAGGTATACATCGTGCCCAAAAACGATGATTTCGATCAAGGGCGCAGCACGCTGCGCCCCTACAAAAACCGTGTCCTTACGCCTCTGAGGGCGCATAGTCGATTTCGGTCAGGGCCTTTTCAATCGCGGGCCACGAGGCGGGCGTATTCCAGGCAACGGTCACGAGTTGATCGGGCTTGTTGATATCGACCTGTGTGACGCCGTTCATCTGTTCCAATTCACCGCGCACGGTGCTCACGCAGCCGTTGCAGGACATATTCAGCACTTTAAAGGTTTTGCTTTCCATTGTAACGCTCCTGTTGAGAATTTCCGATCATTCCCTTCCAGAATACCACCCCTGCAAAAGGCGAATATGCGCCAAATGGCGGTGTTTGGCCGCATATGGATCGCCTAAGATAGAGAGAAAGATAATTGAAGGCTCATCGTCTATGATTCGCGTTTTGCTGGCAGAAGACCACAAAATCGTTCGGCAGGGGACACGCCTGTACCTCGAAGCGATGGGCATTGCTATCGTCGGCGAGGCCACGACGGGCGTTGAGGCCGTCATGCTGGCCCGTGAGCTGCTGCCGGATGTGATCGTGATGGATATCCACATGCCGGAACTGACAGGCATTGAGGCGACCCGACGCATTCTCCAGGAACACAGCGAGATTCGCATCCTCGTGCTCACCGCCTATGATGATCCCGCCTATATCCATGCCCTCCTCGAAGCGGGCGCGGATGGCTTCATCCTCAAGACCGCCGAACTCTCAGCGTTGTATCATGCCTTGCAGGAAGTAGCAGGCGGTCACTCCGCCTTTGATGCGGCGACGCTGGCAAAAGCGGCCCACTACGGCGAAACCACAGCCGCCCTGATTGAAGGCTTGACCGAACGTGAAATTGATGTGCTGGTTGCGGCGGCACGCGGCCTGACCAACAAGCAGATCGGCAAAGACCTGTTCATTTCAGATCGCACGGTGCAGGGGCATTTGCAGAATATCTATCAGAAACTGGGAGTCGCCACGCGCACCGAGGCGGTCACGGTGGGCTTGGCACGCGGCATCATCCACCTGAGCGAAGGAGATGGACAATGACGCTGTGGTTTTTTCTCAGCCTGCTCATCATCGCGGCCCTGGTTGGCTATATGCTGTGGCTGCGCTCTCACGTCCTGGCCCCGCTGCGCCGCCTCGCCGCCCAAACAACCAATCTAGCCCAGGGGAATGTGAGCGCCTTCGAGGACACCTGCGGCGGCATTGCCGAGATTGGCATGTTGAGCCGCTCCCTGGCATCAATGGCGCGGCATGTGGGACGCGCTCAGAGTGAGGGCCAGCTCTATCGCAATGCGCTGACCAATGGACAGGAGGCCGAGAGAGCGCGGATTGCGCGTGAGCTGCACGATGATACGGTTCAATCGCTGATTGCTATCGCCCAACGGATTGACCTCGCCGTGACCTGGCTGGATCGTGATCCGACGCAGGCCCGCGCTGCGCTCAAACTCGCCCGCACGCAGACGGTTGAGACCGTCGATAATGTGCGGCGCATGATCGCCAATGTGCGCCCGCCCGCGCTGGAAGAATTGGGGCTCGTGACGGCGCTCAACATGCTGGCCGATGATATTGATGATCTGGCGGTGGTCGTCACGGTGGAGGGCGTGGCGCGGCGGCTTGAGGAGGCGCAGGAATTGACGCTGTTTCGCAGCGCACAGGAGGCAATTCGCAATGCCCAGAAACACAGCCGCGCCACGCAGGTGACGGTGGCGGTTACGTATCAGCCGACGGAAGTGCGCTTGTATGTCAGCGATAACGGCGTCGGCTTCACCGCCCCGCAGCGGCTTGAGGCGCTGGCTGAACAGGGGCATTATGGCATGGTAGGCATTGCCGAACGAGTCCAGAATTTAAATGGCACATTCGCCATCAAGAGTGCGCCGGGGCAGGGCGTGCGCCTTCAGATTCATCTGCCTGTCTCCTCAGCCGATCAGCCGCTGGAGAGCGTGCGCGACCCGGTGTGCGGCGCGTTGATTCAGCCGCAGCAGGCCTATGGCAGCCTTGTGCATGGTGAGGAGCGCTATTATTTTTGCTGTCCGGTGTGTCAGGGCGCGTTCCAGCGCCAAGCGGAGACGTATCTCACACAGCCGTAATCGCGGAACTCAGCGCGTGATGCCCTCGATCCACTGATCGCTCATCTCGCGCAGGCGGCGGCGGTTGGCAGCATCGGCGCGAAAGCCTGACGGAGCACGAGAGCTGAGACGGCGGCCATACAAACGTCCGTACAGGCCGCTGGCGGCATCGCCCATGAGCAGCGCGACGATTTCATCGGCGGCCTGCTGCGGGGTGACAGCAATCACCTTGCCAAAGGTGCGGGCGAAAAACCGCAGCACTGCGGGCATATCACGCAGCAAATCGGTGAGCACATAACCGGGGCCATAGCCATAGCTGTGGAGCTGCGGGAAGCGTTCTTGCAGATCAATCATCAACATATCGTTGGCGATGGATTCATGCTTCAGGGCGGTAACGCCATCATAGCGTTTTTCGCCGTTCAGGTTGGCAAAATCAAGCGACATATTGATCGTGCCGCCTGCCGAAACATTCACCACGCGCCCCTGACCGCTCTTGAGCAGCAGATCAGTGAGGGCATACGTGAGCAGGTAACGCGCCACATACTGCACGGCAAAGACGGTTTCCAGCCCTTCCGTCGTGAGCGTGCGCTGACGCAGCATGACCCCGGCGCAATGCACCAGCACATCCACCTGCTCAACCTCGCTGTGCAGCCGCTGGGCCAACTGCTGCCCCTGCTGCATCAACGAGAGATCATACGGCCAGAATATCACATCGGCCTGGGGGTGCTGCGCTTGTATCGCCGCGACTGCGGCCTGCCCCTTGCGCGGGTCGCGCCCGACCAACAGCACACGAAACCCATGTGTCACCAAGCGCTGCGCGACTTCACGGCCAATGCCATCCGTTCCACCTGTAATCACAGCCAAGCGTATTGAGGTGCTCATTTGAATGTAATCGTGATGTCTTTATAGCTGTCCAGGAGGGCGTCCCAATCTACCGACGCCAGCGTTGTATCGTGATTGTGCAGGAACATGAAAGCCTCTTTCATCGTTGGGAAGGTGCGCGTGCGGACGCCCGCAAATTGGCTGATGATGCCCGCGAACATCTTGTTGATCGGATTGCGGTTAATATCAATTTGCCAGCCGAGTTCACTGATCAGGGAACGGCCTTTGAGCATGGCCCGCGCTGTCGCCAGAGAAAACTCGACGCGCTCTAAGGCAATACTGTCGCTGATGTGATGCACCATCGGCGTCCCAGAACGCGCCATATCCAGGACTTGCTCCATAAAACTGCCTAATTCTGCGCTCGTAATCACCCCGTGAAAGTGTGTCAGCAAGACGCGATCTGCGACCAGCCAGCTTACTTTATGTGGCATGTCATCATCCTCATGCGTCGCTCATCTTCTCATCAAATCAATTATACAGTAAATTAATTCATGTAATGTCAATTAATATTGACAATATGTGGAGGAAGGCTTTGAAGACATGTTAAACCAACATCAGTTTTTGATAGCGCTGCTATCTTACCCCTCACCTCCCGGCTATCCTCTCCCACAAGGGGCGAGGCGGGGAGTGGGGTAAAGTCCCTCTACCGTGCAGTGGAAGGTAATGATTCACCTATCCATGAGAAAAAAACCGTTGTAGGGGCGCGATATATCGCGCCCTGGTGATTTGTATACTCGAAATGAGGATAAAGTGCGGTTTCAGCACTTTGAAAAGGCTCAATTTATGACCTTTTAAAGTATAAGAAACCGTTTGATAATGCCATTCGTTACAAAAAAATGTATTTTGGCGTAGGGACAGGGCAGGCCCTGTCCGTTCATCGCGTGAAAATGGACAGGGCCTGCCCTGTCCCTACACGAATCATGCATAACATTTTGCATTATCAAACGGTCTCTAAGAAGCCGTTTGATAATGGAATTTGTAACCTCAAAACTAGGGTCATCATGCTGTTTTTGAGCCAT
>DAOTUR010000339.1:0-9534 GCA_034436915.1 Anaerolineae bacterium | reverse complement strand
CATCTCAATGAAGAAGGACAGGCCCAGGCGCAGGCCCTCGGACAGCGCCTGATCGAAGCGCCGCTGCGCCATATCTACGCCAGCCCGCTCGAACGCACGATGGAAACCGCCCAGGCGATCCACGCCCATCATCCCACTATCACGCTCACGCCCAATGAGGCCATTGGCGAAGTGCGCTATGGCGATTGGGAGGGCATGAGCATCTCGGAACTCCGCACGCGCAAAATGTGGCAGGTGATCCAGGAATATCCATCACGCGCCTCCTTCCCCAACGGCGAGACGCTGCGCGATGCCCAGATGCGGATGGTGAATGCGGTAGAAGAGATCGTCCAGCAGCATCCGGGCGATATGGTCGCCATCGTCTCGCACGCTGATCTGATTAAGATGACCGTCGCGCATTACCTGGGCGTGCATCTGGATAACTTCCAGCGCATTGACGTGTCGCCCGCATCGATTACGACGTTGATGCTCGGACACAGCCGCCCCTATGTGGGGACGGTGAATGATGTCGCTCACCTGATCGAACTCAAGCGTCAGAAGAAAGAAACCTCCCATGCCTAAGACGGAAATTGATCTCAACCCGGTGGATTTCATCACCATTGGCACGATTGGCCCTCGTGGAAAGCGCATCTTTCATCTGCAAGCGGGCCGCGATGCAAAACTCATCGGTTTCGTCATCGAAAAAGAGCAGGCATGGGCGCTCGGCGATGCCATCCGCGATTTTCTGGATGATGTGGATGAACGCACGCAGGAAGACACGGCTGTCGAAATGGCCGCGATGGATATGGAACTGCGTGAGCCGATTCAGCCGCTGTTTCGCGTGGCGCAGATGGGACTGGCGTATGAGGAAGGCAACAATATGGTCATTCTCACGGCGCTGGAGATGCTGGAAGAAGACACCGAAGATCCGAGCATTGTGCGGATGTGGTGTACCCGTCATCAAATGCGGGCGCTCAGCCTGCAAGCGCTGGATGTGGTGTCAGCCGGGCGGCCCAGCCCGAAGCAAAACGGGCGCATTACGTACTACTGGACGTAGTGGTTTCAATACCGCTCCCTGACCCTCCCCACGTCGTAGAGAGGGTCAGGGAGCGGCAAGCGTTTGAGAGCAGTCCGGTAGGGGCATATAAAGGGAGCGGTGGCCTTTTATCATGCCCCTGCATTGCAACTCAAATGCACATTTAAGGTACACAAGGTTATCATGAGTTATCTCCCGTTCCACAGCAAAGACAAGGCTGCCCCATGAACACATTGACCCTCTATACCGCCACTGAACTCGAAAAGCCTTGCAGTCTGCCCTATGATCGCGTCGTGACGGCCCTGCGTGAAGGCGAGATGGTCGAAGAACTCGGCCTGATGCGCTGGGGGACGAATTACACCTTCCTCGTGCAAATTGTGCATGACGATGTGACCTTCCTGGCGATTTACAAGCCGCGCATGGGCGAACGTCCGCTGTGGGATTTCCCGGATGGGACGCTGTGCCAGCGCGAAGCTGCCGCCTGGGTCATCGCGGATGCGCTGGATTGGGGCTGTGTGCCGCCCACCCTGCTGCGCGAAGGCTCACGCGGGATTGGCTCGGTGCAAGCCTTCATCGATCATGATCCGCAGCGCCATTACTTCAACTTTGAGGCGGTTCATACCGAGCAGTTGCAATTCATGTCGGTGTTTGATGTGCTGGTGAACAATGCGGATCGCAAAGGCGGCCACTGCCTGCTTGATCCCGTCGATCATATCTGGGGCATTGATCATGGCCTGACGTTCAATGCCGTCCACAAGCTGCGGACTGTCATCTGGGATTTTGCGGGCCAGCCGCTCAACGAGATGATTTTGTGCGATCTGGAGGCGCTGTGCATCAAGCTGGAAGATGGTAAAAGCCCGCTGCGTAAAACGCTTGCGCCGCTGCTGCTGGATCAGGAGCAGAAGGCGCTGCAAAATCGCCTGCGCCGCCTGCTGAATGCCCGCACCTACCCGATCCCTGGCCCCGGCCCCAACCGCCCCTGGCCTGCGATTTGACCATATCTTTACCCATGATGCAAAAGAAGAACCACGAAGGCACGAAGATCACGAAGAACCGCTTATAAAGATTCTTCGTGGCCTTTGTGCCTTCGTGGTTCTTCTTTACCCCTCGTATGATTGCCCTTTGTGTTCCAGCCCCGTTCGTGGTTGAATCAAGCTATTGATATTCGAGAAGGAGCCTGCGATCATGGATTTAACGGGTCTATATCGTCTCTTTGACAATGTGCCGCTGGCGACACGCGATATTTTGCTGCGTCTCGCGCTGCTGTTGATCGCGCTGCTGCTGGCCTGGGGCCTGCGCCATCTGGTCACTGCCGTGCTCATTCGTCCGCTGCGCTTCATCGCGGGCCGCACCAAGAATGAATATGATGATCTGTTCTTCACGTCGATTGAACGCCCGATCAGTCTGGCGATCCTGGGGATTGTGTTCCGTCTGGTCATCAATCTGCTCGGCTTTGAACCGTCGATCCAGGAGTTGGCGGCGGTGGTGTCGCGGGCGCTGATCATTGCCGCGATTGGCCTGGGCGTCTACAACATGATCGATATGATGTTCGTCACGCCCAATACCATGCGACGCATCACGGGCATCAAGATGGAAGATCGACTGATTCCGTTTCTGCGAACAGCCGCTAAAGTCTTCATCGCGGTCATCAGCGCGTTGATTATCCTGCAAGAGTTTGGTATTGATGTGACGGCCCTCATCGCCTCCTTCGGCATCGTCGGCATCGGCATCGGTCTAGCCGCGCAGGACACCGCCGCCAATGTCTTCGCCTTCATCGCCATTGTGAGCGATGACCCGTTCCAGGTCGGCGATTTCATCGAGACTGAGAAGGTGAGCGGCAAGGTGGAGCATGTCGGTGTGCGCTCGACGCGCCTGCGGAAGCTCGATCAAACGCTGGCGAGTGTCCCCAACAGCACGCTCACCAACGTCGCCGTGACCAACTGGACGCGCCAGATCAAGCGGCGGCTGGATTTCACGCTCGATGTGGGCAATTTTAGCAGCACCGAACAACTGCGTAATCTCGTATCGGGCATCCGTGCCATCCTGGAAGCGCGGCAGGTGGTGGAGAAGAACAACATTGTTGTGAACGTCGCCAACTTCGCGGGCGGGCGTAGCGTGCAGGTGCGCGTGACGGTGTATCTGCTGCTCAAGGATTTCAATGCCTTCAATGCCGAGGTCGAATTCATCCATATGACCATCATCGATCTGATGGCCTCGATGCATCTGATCGAGGGGGTGACGCCCACGCCGCAGCGTGCGCCCGCTCGTCCCATCGTGGCAAGCGACGTGCCGGATCAAGCCACACCGTCGAATGGATAGGATTGTGTCAGATCGTGCCGAGTTGATGAGTCGTCTGCGCTTTACCGACGATGATCTGGAAGCCAATCACGCAGGTGCGTTGAGCGAGGGGCAAGAGACGCGGATGCAGTCCGCGCAGACGCGCCTGCTGCTGATTGGTGCGAGTACGTTTATGGGGGCGGTGCTGCTGGCGACGATCTTTTTGTTCGTCGGCCAGCGCAATCACAGCCTCGTATTGAGCATGATCGGTGTGCTGCTGACGCTGGTGAATGCGCTGTGGGTGGGCACGGTGGCCCGCCAGTGGCTGCGCCTGAGCGCCGACCTGCGGGCGCACAGGGTTGAGGTGTTGGAGGGCGTGTTAGAGCGCATCCTGCGGCCTACGCGCTACGGGCAAAATTATCTGGTGCGGATCGCGGGCCAGGATTTTTCCGTCGATAAAGACACCTTTAAGATTTTTCAGCATGAGAGCCATTACCGCTTTTATCGTGCCCCGCACACCCACACACTGTTGAGCGTGGAGCATGTTGACACCTCTGTATAACATCGTGAAGTTCCCATCTCTCTATCTTAAGGTTTAAAACTATTAAGAACTGGTACGATATAAATCACAATAAGGAGAGATTTGATGATATTTTCTCGTGAAAAAGAAGTACAAACACTTCTCCAGCAAGCTTTAAAATTTACCAGAGATGATCTGCAAGCCAATCGTCTGGATACTCTCTCAGATGCACAGATAAAAGCGCTTCGTGAAGAGCGACTTTGGAATATTATAGGCTACACGATAATTGTAACTCTATTTGTCATAATTATCTTGCATCCAGTCAATTTTATAATTCTCATGCTGATCATGCTTTTCGTGAGTCCCCTCATAGCAATTCCTTCCTTCTGGATATACTTCAAAATTGAGAAGGCTATTGTTCAAGGCAAAACAGAAAAGGTGACAGGGATTATAAGGCGAAGCATTGATTTTCAATATCGTCATCGTCGTCGATCAAGAGCCAAATATCAGATTCTGATTGGTCAGACGCATTTTAACGTTCCTAAACATGTCCATGATGCCTTCATTGAATCAGAAGTTTATACTCTGTATTACATTCCAAATATGAAGCGAATTGTCAGTGGAGAAATGACAAATCCATTTGAAAACATCCATCAGCGCAAACTCAAACATCAAGAGGAAATCTAGGAAAACCGGAAGCAAACAAAACAGGGCCTCATAAGGCCCTGTTTTGCATGACAAATCACACGTTATTACTTAGTGGCAGGCGTCGGAGCGGCGTCCGGCACAGCCGGGGCGCTGAAGCCAGGGGCCAGATCGGTGAACGTCGAACTGTCGAACAGGAACGGCGTGTTTGACGGGATCAAGGCCAGCTTGATATCCGGGGCCAGTGCCTGGATATAGATGTATTGCAGCAGGTTGGGGTTAGCGGCCAACTGATCGCTGATCAAACGCAGCCCTTCGGCTTCGGCGCGGGCCTGCACCAGACGGGCTTCAGCCTCACCACGCGCCGTTTCAATCGCGGCATTGGCATTACCTTTGGCCTCAGTCTCGCGGCGCTGGGCGGCGGTCTGCGACTGCTGGAGCTTCTGCTCTTCAATCTGCTTGTCTTCAATCGCCTGGGTAAACTGCTCGGAGAAGCTGATATTCCGCAGCAGCACATCGGTCAACTCAAAGCCGCGATCCAACATGCGGGCTGCCAGCTCTTCTTTGATCTGCACTTGCAGGTCATTGCGCTTCACGCCGTAAATTTCCTCGGCCTGATAGCCCGACACCACATCGCGGATGACGCTGCGAACGCTAGGCCGAATGAAGACCTCCTGATAGATCGCGTTGTTCCAATCCTGATGCACGCGATTGACATTTTCCCCCGGAACGCGGTACAAAATCGTCACATCCATGAAGACTTCCTGCCCATCGACAGATCGCGCCGTCACCTGATCGTTGCCAGTGCGTGCGCCCTCGTCTGCCAGCTCTGACATGGTGTATTCCTGCTGGTTGGTCACATATTTGGTGACCTGATACCAGGGGAAAATCACATGCACGCCAGGGCCGCGCGGTTCTTCCAACCGTCCACTCAGCGTGTTATAGACGACAGCCGTCTCCGTCACGCCGACTTCAAGAAAACCGTTGCTGATGATGAGAAAGAGAACGCCGACTGTAAACCCAATCGTAGCCAGACTAACGCCGCCGCGCATGGGCCGCTGCTGTGTCACAGCCATGACGACCAGCGCAATACCGAGGACACCGAGTAAAAATCCGCCGAGGGCGATAATTTGCAAAACGCCTGTGAAACCCATTGTTGAGAGTCCTTTATTGTGTGTGGCCTGTCTTTCGACTTATCTTTTATTATAGTCCTCCGCCGCGCATTCTTTAGCCCCTATTTATAGGGGTTTTTAGAGAGTCTGAAACGCATGAGTTTTCCAAACTCTGGAACAAATGGCACGCGGACGGCGTTTGCTCCATAGAACGCACGACTAAATGAGATCGTCTGCACACGACAGACCTATAAGGAGCACATGATGTTACGACACAAATGGATATTGACCGCTGCTCTGCTTCTCCTGGGGGCCACCATGATCCACGCACAGGACAACAACGGCGTCAAAAGCGATGGCGTCGCCGTCACGATTTACAATCAGGGCACGGCTCTCGTGCGCGATAAACGTACTTTCACCCTCACCGAAGGCACGAACCTCCTCAATTTCACTGATGTTGCGTCGGGCATTGATCCGACCTCGGTCAATTTTAAATCCATCACAGATCCGCAAGGCACGAAGGTTCTGGAACAAAATTACGTCTATGATCTGGTCGGCAGCAGCGCCCTGCTTGAGCGCTATCTCGATCAAACGATCCAGGTGACGACCCAGGATGGCACAGTCTATACGGGCCAGCTCCTCAGTGGGCGCAATTCCGAGATCATCATGCGGACGACAGAGGGACAGGTGCAGGTCATCAGTCAATATCAGGCCCGCGATATCCAATTTCCGGCGCTGCCCGAAGGCTTGATCACACGCCCGACGCTGCGCTGGTTGCTGACGAGCGCTCAGGGTGGCTCGAATCAGGTTGAACTCACCTATATGACGGGCGGCATGAACTGGACAGCCGATTACAATGTGCTGCTGGCTCCTGGCAATGCCTCGCTCGATCTGACGGGCTGGGTGACATTGAACAATACCAGCGGCACATCCTACAAAGATGCTCAAGTCAAGCTGATTGCGGGCGATGTCAACCGTGTGCAGGAACAGCAACCGATCATGGATGAGATGGTGCCCATGCCCACAGGCGGAGCCAGCACTGATGGCTCGGTGGCACAGCGCGATTTCAATGAGTACAAGCTGTATGAGATCGGGCGGCCTGTCACCATCGGCGACAACGAGACCAAGCAGGTTGAGTTCGTGTCCGGCACGGGCATCGCCTCGAATGCCTTCTTCGTCTACGACAGCAGCCCGTCCTTCTACGGCTACTATGATGTTGTGTCCGATCAATACTATGGGCAGACGGGCGTCACCACCGTCCAGAACTATATGGAATTCACAACGGGCAAAGACAGCGGCCTCGATGCGGCCCTGCCTGCCGGACGCATCCGCGTCTTCCAGCAGGATGTCGATGGGGCGGCGCTCTTGATCGGCGAAAATACGATCAATCACACGGCCAAAGGCGAAAAAATCAGCCTGTACCTGGGCAACGCCTTCGATCTGGTCGGTGAGCGCAAGCAGACCGATTTCAAGATCATCACGGGCGATCTGATCCAGGAGACCTACGAAATTCGCCTGCGCAATCGCAAAGACGCGGGCGACGTGGAAATCCGCGTGCCGGAGCGCCTGTTCCGCTGGAGCAACTGGGAGATTCTGTCAAGTTCTGTCCCGTTTGAGAAGAAGGACAGCAGCACGATTGAATTCCGCCCGACGGTGAAAGCAGGCGAAGAAGTCGTCATCACCTACACCGTGCAGTACAGTTGGCCGCGTTAGCTCCCACCCTGGCCCTCACCCCTCCCTGACCCTCCCCACTTCGTAGGGAGGGAAAGCCCCTCCTTGCGGAGCGGGGAGGGGTTGGGGTGGGGTTCTCTCTTAGAACGCACGCAGATATGAGCATCCACTCGCTATGAGCCGATGCCCAAAGGATGGCCCAATGTTTCGAACCAGATGGATACTCGCCACAACCCTCTTAGCGCTGGGAGCAGGAATCATGCAGGCACAGGATAACAACAGCGTCAAAAGCGATGGCGTCGCCGTCACCATCTACAATCAGGGATCGGCATTGGTACGCGATAAGCGCACCTTCACCCTGACTGAAGGCACGAATTTTCTCAATTTCACGGATGTTGCCTCCGGCATCGATCCGACCTCAGTTAACTTCAAATCCATAACAGATCCGCAAGGTACGAAGGTTCTGGAACAAAACTATGTCTATGATCTGGTTGGCAGCAGCGCCCTGCTTGAGCGCTATCTCGATCAGATGATCAAAGTCACGGCGTTGGATGGCACGGTCTATACGGGCCAACTCCTCAGCGGACGCAATGGTGAGATCATCATGCGGACGACAGAGGGACAGGTGCAGGTCATCAATCAGACCCAGGCCCGCGATATCCAATTTCCGGCGCTGCCCGAAGGCTTGATCACGCGCCCGACGCTGCGCTGGTTGTTGACGAGCGCTCAAAGCGGCAAAAATCAGGTCGAACTGACGTATATGACCTACGGCATGAACTGGTCAGCCGATTACAATGTGCTGCTGGCCCCTGGCAATACCTCGCTCGATCTGACGGGCTGGGTGACATTGAGCAACACCAGCGGCACATCCTATAAAGACGCCCAGGTCAAGCTCATCGCCGGGGATGTCAACCGCGTCATGCCGCGGTATGAAAGGGAGACGACAACGGTCTATAAGAGTGATAATGCCGCCGCTGCTCCTGCTGTCGAACAGCGCGATTTCAATGAATACAAGCTGTACGAGATCGGGCGGCCTGTCACCATCGGCGACAATGAAACCAAGCAGGTCGAATTCGTCTCCGGCACGGGCATCGCCTCCAATGCCTTCTTCGTCTACGACAGCAGCCCATCTTTTTATGGCTATTACAGTGTGATACAGGATCAATACTACGGGCAGACAGGCGTCACCACCGTCCAGAATTATCTGGAATTCACGACGGGCAAAGACAGCGGCCTTGATGCCGCGCTGCCTGCCGGACGCATTCGTGTCTTCCAGCAGGATGTCGATGGGGCGGCGCTGCTGATTGGTGAGAACACCATCAATCACACCGCCAAAGGCGAGAAGGTTCGCATTTATCTGGGCAACGCCTTCGATCTGGTGGGCGAGCGCAAGCAGACCGATTTCAAACTCATCACGGGCAATGTGCTCCAGGAGACGTATGAGATTCGTCTCCGCAATCGCAAAGATGCGGGCGATGTCGAAATCCGCGTGCCGGAGCGCCTGTTCCGCTGGAGCAATTGGGAGATTCTGTCCAGTTCGATCCCATACGAGAAGATCGACAGCAGCACGCTTGAGTTCCGTGCGACGGTGAAGGCGGGCGAAGAGGTCGTCATCACCTACACTGTGCAGTACAGTTGGCCGCGTTAGACCCCTCCCCAAACCCCTCCCCGCTTCGCAAGGAGGGGCTTTTTTCTATCTCTACGCAGTGGGGATAATGCCTATGCAGCACGCTGCGCCCCTACAAAAGCGCTTTGGCCCTTTAAAAACTCCTCGCCATCAAAAATTGTAATCATTCACCTCGCCATGAGAATCGCGGGTTTGTAGGGGCGCGATGGATCGCGCTCTGATTGCTTTATAGGGGATTTGGCTTGGGCAGGATGCATCCTACCCCTACGAACCCACGATCCTCACGGGTAGGTGAATGATTATAACCGCCTCTCCCACAGCGGGCGAGGCGGGGAGTGGGGTCAAAGTTCTTCTCTTCTGTATTGCCTACTAACGAATACATCTTATTGGAATTGAAAACGAACGTTCTTGCCCTGTTTTGCACCCCTCGCCCCTTGTGGGAGAGGGGCCGACGACCAAACAATAAGTGCATAACACGTTTTAGCTTAATGCGTATGCAGCACGCTGCGCCTCTACAAAACGTCTCCACCTCATGCCGATGTCACACTCGTGACATACTCCCCACGCCTAAAGGCGGGGGCGTCTGCCGTGAACGCCGGATGCCGTGCTTAACGCAGGGACTTCCTCCGACTGAGACAGTATGAGGCGATGCCCCGCCTCAACAATA
>DAOTUR010000338.1:0-1869 GCA_034436915.1 Anaerolineae bacterium | reverse complement strand
CGCCCTGTTTGGTCTTTTGTAGGGGCACGATGCATCGTGCCCCTACGGAAAACGCTCTCCAAAACATGCGTTTAATACGGTAAATCCATTACGTTCCGCATTATCAAACGGCTTCTAAGAAAAAGGTGTGGCTCACAAAAGCCGAAACATGATAGGTTTCTTGGTTTCAAGGAATTCTCCCAGCAAGGTATCTTTGCTCTGTAAAACGGCAAATGCCACCCTTTTAAGCTCTTTATCCTGTCCAAAGAGACACTTAATAGAATATCCATCGATATTCCAAATGTCTTTGCAAAAAAACTTATTCAATCTCATGCATCAGCCCTTGGGGTGGGGGAGAGGATGGATACTTTCTAGACCGCCTGTGCGCCGTCCAACGCCATGACCTCTTCATGCGATAGTGTAAGATCACTGGCGATGATATTGTCGGCAAATTCATCAGGCGTGTGGCAGCCCACCAGCGCGAAGATATTGAGTGGCTGATTGAGCACATAGGCCAGCGCAATCTGAGATGTGGTAAGAGATTTTTGCGCGGCCAGGGCCTGCACGCGGTCTAAGCGTTGGAAATTCGCCTCATTGCAGTACACCTCAACGCACATTTGATCGGCCCAATGATCAAATGAGTCGAGATTGTCACGGCGAAAGCGTCCCGAAAAAAAGCCGCCTGCCAGACTCGACCATGTGAACAGCGCCATCTGCTGCTGCTCATACCACGCTCGTGCGGCGTGTCCCTGTGTGCCGCTGATGCTGAGACAGCCCTCCCAGGGTGGTTTTATCTGGTCAGCCAGACTGAAGTTAGGGCTGCTGGCGACAAACGGCGTCAAATTGTGTTCTTCTGCGTAAGCGTTGGCCGCCTGAATGCGCTCATGCGCCCAGTTCGAGCCGCCGAAGGCATGAATACGGCCCGCCCGCAGGTGCTCGTTCAGCACTTCGACAATGGGGCCGACAGGGACTGTCGGATCATCACGATGCAGCAGATACAAATCAATGTAATCCGTGCCGAAGCGGGCCAGAGAATCATAGATATCAGAGGTGATATCGAACGGCGTCACACGCGGGCGATCCTGGTTGGGATGTGCGCCCTTGCCGAGCAAAACAATCTTCTCACGCAGTCTGCGCTCACGCATCCAGCGGCCAAAGGTTCGCTCATTATCGCCGCTGCTATAGACATGGGCGGTGTCGAAGATCGTGCAGCCCAATTCAAAGATACCATCCAGCAGGGCAAAACTTTTTTCGAGGGCCTTCGACTCAATCATCACCGTGCCTTGCACAAGGCGCGAGATCGGCTTATCGATGCCGGGAAGGGTTGCATAGCGCATGAGATGTCTCCAAATAATCGGTCAGTTCGCTGGATACTGGGATTCAACTGTGTACCCATCGACCCATAGGTTAAACTTCACAATAGTAGAAGAATTGAGATGACCTGAGGAGTATCTGTCACGTTTGCAAACTACCTGCTTTCGCTGGTACGATTCTGCTTCGTGAAAACCCAGAGGCAGTTTATCGGAGCATCGAAAATAGTCTGAAAGTTGATAAATATGATTAAGTCGTTTCGAAATCAACACTTCCGGTATTGTGAAGGTTAACCATCGAATAACGTACAAATGGAAGAGCTTCTTGGTCTCCCAATCTGTCTTCAATTTCTTCGTCAACAGGCTTATACAATTCATCCATGTCAGATACCCCATATACAAGTTAATATCTACAGTGTACAAAGTGAAGAGACACTTCGCAACCTTCTATGCCATAATGGTAGGGCAATCGCTTCAAACCGACTCTTGTAAGATCATGATTTTATGCACTGGCTTATTTCACCCGAATTTAGCGACAATATATTATCTGGTAGATGAAAATTGAGCCTAATCTGTTAAA
>DAOTUR010000337.1:0-2821 GCA_034436915.1 Anaerolineae bacterium | reverse complement strand
TATTGTTGAGGCGGGGCATCGCCTCATACTGTCTCAGTCGGAGGAAGTCCCTGCGTTAAGCACGGCATCCGGCGTTCACGGCAGACGCCCCCGCCTTTAGGCGTGGGGAGTATGTCACGTAATTAGGAATTATGTATTTTGATGTTGGATGAGCGTAAGGGCATGAACGGGCAATATCACCCGACTCGCCCGCTACTCCCCCGTCACCTGCTCATTCTCCACAAAATTCTTGAGCCGCATCAGCCGCTCATCCCAGGTGATGTTGAGCGCCTTGATCCATTGATCCAGTTCGCTCAGAGGCGCAGGCGTCAGGGTATAACGTTTTTCGCGGCCCATTTGATGAACCGCGACCAAGCCCGCCTCTTCAAGAATATTCAGGTGTTTCAGGATGCCCTGGCGCGTAATGGGGTACTCCTGGGCCATCTGGGTCGCCGTTTTGGGGCTGTGTTCCGCCAGACTGACCAGCAGTTTGCGCCGCATCGGGTCGGCTAGGGCTGCGAAAATAGGGGCGTCCATCGGGAAAGAATAGTCCTGCCTTCCACACACGTTTTCAGATTCTCCAGCGATATCTCATAGCCGTCATGCGTCCGATCAAGCCATGTCTGACGCACATCGTCCGGCAGCGCCTCATAACCCGATTCGATAATGATGACACGGATATCCGGCCCGTCGTCTTCCAGCAGGAAGGTCGTCACCAGCGTCATACGAGGATACGTCGTATCGGGCCGCCAGCGCAAGGCAAATTCATTCATGGGGCAGCAAACATCAATTGTCGCCTCCAGCGTCTCAAGCGAGGCATGATGAAATTTGACCGTCGCGCCCACTTTCAGCGTATCAATCTCCCAGGTTGAGCCGGGTGCATACCACACATCCAGCTCATGGGCGCTGGTCACGGCCTGCCACACACGCGCACGCGGGGCAGCAATGCGGATGCAGCGTTCGGCGGCGATGGTCAGGTCGATCTCGTGATCACGGGGCATCCGGTGGGAGCGGCATTCAGTGGTTTTTAAGGCGGTCATCGCTGGTTTTGCCTTTTATCTGTAACCGATCAGTTGCATCACTATAATCGAAAATGTGTTCTAAGGCAAGCATTTTTGGCGGCAGTTTTTGATGCAAAATGTCACCTGTCAGGCCGCTTGACAACCCGTCCTGACCCATGCTATGCTCTTGAGGTCTTATTCGTCTCACGGAAGGAGAAATGTCTACATGTCATTCACAATCAATTTCTTCAACGTAGCCTTCATCAACAAGGGTGTTTAAGCGTCTCTGAGCGAAGTTCCTTTTACCCTGTAAACCTCTTCCCTCGCCTTCATTCGCTTCAAGCACCTCTGCTCTGACGTTCTGTTTGCGTCCCTCATTTTCATAGAGCAACTTTCTCGCGGGCCGTGTGGCGTGCGATATCCAGAGGTTAACCTTGAACGCTTTTCGTGTGCATCTCCTCCGCACAGGTCTTTTGAGCCTGGCGGGCAGCATCATCTTCACCACCTGGATGGTGTATCAAATTCAGGTCATCGGTCTCGATGCCTTTCAACTCGTCCTGATTGGCACGATCATGGAAACGTCGATTTTCATCTTCGAGATTCCAACGGGCATCGTCGCCGATGTCTACAGCCGCCGACTGTCGGTGATCATCGGCACATTTATCATGGGAGGAGCCTTCTTCATCATGGGTCTGTTCCCGACCTTCGCTGCTGCCCTGCTGGCGATGTTTCTGTGGGGCCTGGGCTACACCTTCACCAGCGGCGCGTATGAGGCCTGGATGGTCGATGAATTGGGCCAGGATCAAGCCGCCAATGCGTTCATGCGCGCCAACCAGATCGGGCGTGCCGCTGGCCTTCTGGGGATTGTGATCAGCGCCATTCTCGCCAGCATCGCGCTCAATCTTCCGATCCTCGTTGGCGCAGTCCTGACGCTCATCGGCGGCGTGTTCCTAGTGGTCTTCATGCCGGAAAACGGCTTCACGCCTATCCCATCGGCAGATCGGTCTTCGTGGCAGCAGTGGACAGATACCTTTCGCAGCGGTCTGCGCGTGATTCGCACACGGCCCGCCCTTCTGAATATCGTCGGCGTCGGCCTGTTCTTCGGGTTGTTCAGCGAAGGCTGGGATCGCCTGTGGCAGGCGCACCTCATCAACTCGATTGGTTTGCCGGGGCTGCTGACGCCCGTGCTGTGGATCAGCCTGATCAGTGGGGTTGATGCCGTGATGGGCATTGTCGTCACGGAAGGTGTACGCCGTCGCCTGGATACCAACAATCGCCTCCATCTCACCCGCACGCTGCTCATGCTGACAGCGACGATGGTTGGGGCGATTGTCATCTATGGCCTCACAAGTGGTTTGGCGCTGGCTCTGGTGGCGTTTTATGCCTTCACGCTGGCACGCGGCTTGATTGGGCCGCTGCTCAGTATATGGACAAATCAGCACATTGACTCGCAGGTGCGGGCGACGGTGCTGTCGATGTTCAGCCAGACCGACGCCATCGGGCAGATGGCGGGCGGGCCGCCGATTGGTATCATCGGAAAGCTGTCGCTGCGGCTGGCCCTTGTCACGAGTGGAGCCGTCCTGTCGCCTGCCCTGTTCCTGCTGTACCGCGTGCAGCGCAAAGAGAAGATCATCGATCCTGCGCTGGTGACGGAGGCATAAGACCCCTCACCCCAACCCCTCACCCACTTCGCGGGAGAGGGGCTTTTTGTCCGTTTGACCATATCTAACCAATGGTGCATGTCTCGATTTTGCGATCATTTTGCCTCACAAAATCAAATTCTGAGGCGTAATCATTCATCCATCTGTGAGAATCGTGGGTTTGTAGGGGCAGGATACATC
>DAOTUR010000336.1:0-2647 GCA_034436915.1 Anaerolineae bacterium | reverse complement strand
AATCTGGTGCGGAAGCGTCGGATTGCCTTTCTGCTCGCGCTGCAAACGATGGGGCAGTTGGAAAGCATCTATGGCCGCAATGGCGCTGAGACGCTGCTCGCCGGGATGGCGTTTCAAGTGATCTTTGGCGGCTGCGACAAAGCCACTGCCGAGTACTACAGCCGCTTGTCGGGCCAGTCCACTCAGATGGAAACGGATCGCGAGTCGGGCAAAACGCACGCACGCAGTCGCTCTTTGCTGACTGCTGACGAGATTGTGCGACCGCCCCAGGGCAATGCCGTGATTTTTGGGCGGTATGTGACGGAGGAATATGCGACCTATGTTGTGATCCTCTCGCGCCTGACCCGTATATACGAACGGGCAGATCTCAAGCAGCGGGTCGAATCCGCTGATCCCAGGCAGGCCAAATTGATCAAGCGCAAGGCCCAAGCGGAGTCAGCCATACCGAGTGCTTCCATGATGCCTTCTGGCGCAACGATGACGCTAAATCCTCCCGCGTCAAGTATGAATGGACAGAGGGACAACTCACACGCCAACCATACTGTGACAGCGCCAGCACCTCGACTTCCCAATCTAAACCAGGAGCCCAGACACATCACACCGCTGTGTGGCCCGGATGAATGGCAGGCTGTTTCATGAATGTGACCGAATTGATCAATGAAATTGCGCGGCGTACCAAGAAAACCCGCTATCAACTCACCCGTCCGGAAGTCGAGCAGGCGATCACGATTATGGTCGACATCCTGCGTGAGGAATTGAGCCAGCTGAACGGCAAGTTCAGCATCGATAATTTTGGCATCCTTGAAGTGCAGCGGTGGGTTCGCAAAAACGGCGGCACGATCCGAATAGGGAACAGCACTCAGACTCGTGAACTGACGACGGGCGTGAGCTATCGCTGCCGCTTTAAAGCGAGTCGCGCCTTGCAAAAGATGCTGCGCGAGAACGCACGTCAGGCTAACACGACCCAGGAGATGCTGTGAATTTATTCTTCGTCATAGGGCTTGACACCGTACTGAGCCTGCAACTCGCGTATTGCCCGATCACGACAGCGCGGGCAATAGGTCTTGCGAATATGCTCCATCTCTTCGACAAATTTGATCATCTTGGCAATGTCTTTGACGATCGCTGGCGTTATACTCGCTCCGGAGCGGAGTTGAAGGGAGATTTCAGTATTCTTTAGAGATTTCTCTGATTGATTTTTTGTCTCAGATATGAGATATGACTCCTTTTTCCACTCGTAGAGGCATTTGGGAGGAAGCGAACGATCCCTTGAAACTGTCAATACACGACCCATTTATAAAGCATGTAATGACTTATGACAAGAGTATACACGTGGCTTAAGCGAGCGGATCATGCTTAATTTCTTATCGACCAGCCTCAAGGCGGTTTCCTCTACGGTGTCGCCACCTTCGCTTTCCAGCAGTGCTTGGGCCAAGTGACATTTCCATGATCTGTTACGTTCAGCGATATTATCGGATACCTGATTTTACGCGGTGTGCGGCCTCGCTCGAGCGAAGGAACAGAGCCGTTCTGGATTTAATCGCTCTCGTTGAGACATACGGTTCGCGTGGCAATGCTGCTGCGCGAACCTTCAATATGAGTTCAAGTGTCCTTATATCTGCGACCTCTCCCGTCGCATCCCCTCCAAATCTCCTCTATAATCCAACCAAATACCGACCAGAAATCACCCACAACCCTCATCGGCTTGATAAAAATATGCCCCAACCCATCACCCAGGATGAAATTAACGCCATCGTCTGGCGGGCCTGCGACACCTTTCGCGGCACGGTTGACCCCAGCGAGTACAAAAATTACATCCTCGTTATGCTGTTCGTCAAATATATCTCCGATGTCTGGCACGATCATCGCGCCCAGTACGCCGATACCCCTGAACGTATCGAGCGTTTTATGAGCCGTGAGCCGTTCAGACTGCCGAAGGGCAGCGACTTCGCATCGCTGTATGACAAGCGCAATGCGCCCAATCTCGGCGAAGAGATCAATATCGCCCTGAGCGCGATTGAAGATGCGAATAAGGCCAAACTTGAAGGCGTCTTCCGCAATATCGACTTCAACAGTGAGGCCGCCCTGGGCAAGAGCGCCCAACGCAATGAACGCCTCAAGACGCTGCTCGGCGACTTCAATGATCCGCGCCTTGATCTGCGCCCGTCGCAGGTGGGCAACCGCGATATCATCGGCGACGCCTATGAATACCTGATTGGCCGTTTTGCGGCAGGGGCGGGCAAAAAGGCGGGCGAATTTTACACCCCGCCCGAAATGAGCGAACTGCTCGCCACGCTGCTCGATCCGCAGCCGGGGGATCGCATCTGTGATCCCACCTGCGGCTCCGGCTCGCTGCTCATCAAATGTGCCCAGAAGGTCGGCAGCGATAATTATGCCATCTATGGGCAGGAGATCAATGGCAGCACCTGGGCGCTGTGCATGATGAATATGATGCTGCACAACATGCCCATGACGATCAAAAACATCAAATGGAGCGACACCCTGCGTGATCCGCAGCTTCTGCAAGACGATCAGCTTATGACGTTCAATGTGGTCGTCGCCAATCCGCCGTTTTCGCTGGACAAGTGGGGTGAGGATATCGCCAGCAAAGACCGCTACAATCGCTTCTGGCGCGGCATCCCGCCCA
>DAOTUR010000335.1:0-12865 GCA_034436915.1 Anaerolineae bacterium | reverse complement strand
CAGCAGTTTCTGGCGCAGATGGTCGATGCCAATTTGCATTATGCCATCCTGGAGATGACCAGTCATGGCTTGGCGCAGGGCCGCCTGAACGGGGTGGAACTCGATGTCGCCATTCTGACCAATCTCACGCATGAGCATCTCGATTATCACGGCTCGTTTGAGGCGTATCGGGCGGCCAAAGCGCTTATGTTTAAAATGCTTGACACCTCAGCGCGTAAAGCGGGCGTCCCAAAGATATCGATCCTCAACCGTGATGATCCCTCGTATGATTTCTTTGCGGCGATTCCTGCGGATCGTGTCTGCGGCTATGGACTATCTGAATCGGCGGATTTTCGGGCGGAGCAGATTGAGTTTCGGCCAGATGCGACGGTGTTCACCGTCCAGGATCATCCGATCACACTCAAGTTGTTTGGCCGCTTCAATGTGTATAACGCGCTGGCCGCGATTGCTGCGGCCCGCTGCCTGGGGGCCGATTGGAGCGCGGTGCAGCAGGGGCTGGCGGCGGTTGAGGGCGTGTCAGGGCGGATGGAGCGCATTTACGCAGGGCAGGCATTTACGGCGCTGGTCGATTTTGCTCATACGCCCAATGCGCTGAAAAATGCCCTGGAGACGGGCCGCGCCATGCTGCCGGATGGGGGCCGCCTGATCGCGGTGTTTGGCAGCGCGGGCCTGCGCGATGTGGAGAAACGGCGTCTCATGGCAGAAGCGGCGGTGCAGGTGGCAGATTTCATGATTCTCACGGCGGAAGACCCGCGCACCGAATCGCTGGATGGCATTTTGCAGACGATGGCGCAGGGCTGTATCGCGCAGGGCGGGGTGGAAGGCGAGACATTTTTACGCATTCGAGATCGCGGGCAGGCGATTTATGAGGCGTGCCAACGGGCGCAAGCTGGCGATATCGTCATGATTTGCGGCAAGGGCCATGAGCAGAGTATGGCTTTTGGCATGATCGAATACCCCTGGGATGATCGTGAGGCGCTGCGGGCGGCGCTCCAGGGCGCACCGCTGGCAACGCTGCCAACGGCACATGAGGGATCAGGCTGATACGATCCGTAGAGAAGGAATAGATGCAGCCCTCTCTGACAATGGATCTTTTTCTTTCGCAACACCGTCTAAACAAATGTGTACACAAGCCTTTGTCGTCGTGCTATGATGGCAGGCGTTCTTCCAACTCATGAGTGAAGTCTTTATGCCTGATGATCTCGGCATCGTTATCGTTAATTGGAATACCTGCGATCAACTGGAAGCCTGTTTGCATACCGTCCTCGCCAGTACAGGCGTGACCTATCGCGTGGTGGTGGTGGATAATGACTCGCCCGATGACAGCGCGGCGATGGTGCGGGCCACATTCCCACAGGCTGCTCTCATCGCCCTCAATGAGAATACGGGCTATCCACGCGGCAATAATATCGGCCTCAAGGCGCTGGGCTATCACGGCAAGGGCCAGGTTGACGCCGATGCGCCGCGTTATGCTCTGCTGCTCAATCCCGATACGGAACTGCCGCCCAATGCCCTCGCGCAGATGGTGGCCTTCATGGATGCCCATCCTGAGATGGGCGTGGCCGGGCCGAAACTCGTCATGGGCAATGGCGAGTTGGATCGCGCCTGCCGACGGGGATTCCCATCGCCTGCGGTGAGCTTTTATCATTATTCGGGGCTGGCAAAGTTATTCCCCAACAGCAGGCGCTTTGGCCGCTATAATATGACCTTTGCCGATCCGAATGAGACGATTGAGGTCGATTCGGTGGTGGGGGCGTATATGCAGGTGCGGCGCGAGGCGCTGGCAGCGGTGGGGCTGCTGGATGAAACCTTCTTTATGTATGCCGAAGATATTGATTGGGCCTATCGCATTAAACAGGCGGGTTGGACGGTGTGGTATAACGCCGCTGTCGTCGTCAAGCATCTCAAGCGGGCCGCCTCGAACAAAAACCCGCGTGCTCAGTTCGAGTTCTGGCGAGCCATGCTCATCTTTTATCGCAAATATTATCGGATGCAGACGCCTGTCTGGTTGCACGGGCTGATTCTCGCCGCCCTGATGGTGAAAGGAGGCACGGGCTTATGGCAGGAAATTCGCCATCCCTCACCCTCAGCGATGAGTCGGTAACGCCTGTGGTCGCCCCAACGACGCATCGCATGAAAGTCCTGCTGGCGGTTTTGCTCGTCGCTATGGATATGCTGATGCTGCTGGTAGGCTTCATGGCCGGGTATGAGGCGCGTTTGCTGCTACCGTTCTTCGCCAAGCCGACAGACCCGCCGCCGCTGCTCAACTATGGGCCGATCATGCTGCTGCAATCGCTCACGATTATCGTGCTATTTTATTTTTCGCGCCTGTATCATCAGCACCGCGCCTACAGCCGCATTGACCAGATGCGGAATATCATCGGCCTTGTGACGCTGGGGGCGCTGCTCACGAATGGCCTGCAAGAGCTTCTCTTTCGCAATTCCATCCTCGATGTGACCTATCCGCGCAGTATGTTCTTCTATGTGTGGTTTTTCAGCATGGCGCTCACCATCTTTGGGCGCGAATTCCACCGCTGGTTGTCGATTCGCGTGCGTCTGCGCGGGCTGGCAAATGACAATCTGCTGATTATTGGATCAGGCAAGACAGCGCGTGATCTGGTCGGACGAATCAAGAACAGTCCGCAGCTCGGCTATCGCATGATTGGGGTCGTCACCTCCGCCGATGAGCACCAGGGGCGCATGATGGGCCTGCCGATTCTGGGCAATTATCCTGATGATGTGGTGCGCGTGATCGATCAATATCAGATTGATCAGGTGATTATTGCGCTGTCTGAGCCGCGCCAGGATATCCTGATCGATCTCATCCGCCGCTGCCAACGGGGGCTGGTCGATCTCAAGATTTATCCTGATATGTTCGTCTATATGGTCGGCGATCTGAGCGTGGATGAGTTGGGCGATACGCCGCTGCTGACGGTGCGCGATATCGCCCTGCGCGGCTGGAAACTCAGCCTCAAGCGTTCGCTCGATATTTTTGGCGCGATGGGGGGCCTCGTGTTCCTGTCGCCGCTGTTTTTGATCACAGCGATCTTGATGAAGTTGGAATCGCGCGGCAGCGTGTTCTTCACGCAGGAGCGCGTCGGCATGGACGGGCGGCCCTTCCCGATGATCAAATTTCGCTCAATGTATCCTAACGCCGAGATCAAAGGGCCGGGCTGGACGATTGAAAATGACAACCGCGTCACGCGCATGGGCAAATTTATGCGCCGCACCAGTTGGGACGAGATTCCGCAGTTGATCAATGTGCTGCTCGGTCATATGAGCCTCGTCGGGCCGCGCCCGGAGCAGCCGTCGTTCGTCAAGCAGTTCAGTGAGCAGTACCCGCGCTATATGGAACGTCATCGTGAGATGGTGGGCATGACAGGCTGGGCGCAGGTGCATGGCTTACGCGGCGATACCTCGATCAAGGATCGCATCGCCTACGATTTGTGGTATGTCGAGCACTGGTCGCTGTGGTTGGATGTGAAGATTATCTTCCGCACGGTGCTGCAAACGCTCCTCCGCAAAAGCGACAATGCGTATTAAGAGCACGACAACGCAAAGAACACAAAGAAGAGCAAAGAACGCAAAGCAGAACGGCTACAGAACATGCTCTCCGGCTGTTTTTGGTTGTGACTTCGCCTGGTATGTCACTTGTGTTTGTCGATGGGATTGTCGCGCCACGCTCGCTCAAGCAGCGCTTTTGCATCGCGCACAGTCGACGCGCTGTCCCACGAGCGGAATTTCCCTCCCGCCAGATAAATCAAATGAAGGCGTTTCCAATCGCGCATGTTGTTGCGGCGTGGCGCTTTGAAGCGTGTCCCCATGTTGATCAAAGGCTTGTGACAGTGGGGGCAGACGGAGATATCCTTAAAGGACACCCGACACTCAAAGCAGGCCAAGTGTGGTCGGGCGGTGATGATCCAGCGACCCTTTTTATCTTTCATGGAGCATCCTTTTGTGGACACGGCCTGCCGTATACACCCATTCGGACAAGGCGGGCCTTGTCCCTACTTATCCTGTAATTATTTTTACAGTCCTCGTCTGCGCGATTCACGCTGCGGCCCATTTTCATTATACTGAGGATTCTGACTCGCTCATGATCTTTTGGGAGATTCATCGATGGACATCAAAACGCTCGAAGCCGCGATGCACGCCTTTGTCGAGAGCAAGGGCTGGTATGCGTCCGATTCGTCCAAGCCGCAGACGCCTAAAAATCTTGCCATCTCGCTGGTGCTGGAGGCGGGGGAGGTGCTGGAGCATTTCCAATGGCGCGAACAGAGCAAACAGCCGGATGAATTGGCGGGCGAATTGGCCGATGTGATGCTGTATCTGTTGCAGCTTGCCAGCATCAGCGAGATTGATCTGGGGCAGGCGGTCATGGATAAGCTGGCGAAGAATGCTGGGCGCACATGGGAGGAGTAGCCGATGCCGGCCAAAGATAAATATCACGATGCGGTTGTGGCGGCTTTAGAGAAAAGGAAGGATGGGATGTTGCATCTCAGTCTTACTTGAGAGTCGGTAAGCGGGTTGTATGGGTTGATCTCAAGGCAAGACGTATAGATGGAAATTCCTTTATAATGGTAGAGATCAAGGGGTTTGAAAATATGGCCTCACCCGTTGATTATATTGCCCATACTGTTGGCAAATATGTCCTGTATCGAGCCATTCTCGATGCAGAAGGGGATACAACACCTCTATACTTGGCCGTTCCTTTGCAAGCCTATCAAGGCATACTCGATGAAGAAATAGGGCGAGTATTGATTGAGTGGGTGAAAATAAAACTGGTCGTTTTTACCCCAGAGAATGAGGAGATTGTCCAATGGATCGAGTAGAGACAACCATTCATGATGTGATCGCTGAATATGCTAAACCTGGATTGAATGCTGTCAGCTATATGATGTATAGCAAAGATCAGAAAATGATTGCAATCGTTGATCAGAGCGTGCAAAAGGGCGAGAAGCATACGGATGTTGGTCTCCTCGTGCGGCTTATTGAGGATTGGATCGTCGTTGAATATGACGCCAACAGTGAGCCTCTCTACGAAGCCCTGATGCAGGCAGGCATTCCCCGTGAGCGCATCATCCTGGCCTATGCCGGAGAGACAATGCCCGACAGCAGGGGAGAGCAAGGCATGAGAAAAGACAAGTATCATCAAACCGTCGTCAATGCGCTGCAAAAACTGGGCTAGCGAGTGACAAAAGATCAAGTTCGGCTGAAAACCGATTATAGAACCCTGTTTATTGATCTTGAGGCCTCTCATGAGGAGCAGCAGCTTGTCATTCTTATCGAAGTCAAAGGATCAATTCAAGAGAATCAAACCACGCACGAATTTTATAATGCTGTCGGGCAGTATCTGACTTATCGGTCTTTGCTGGAGGCTGCCCTTGACCAAAGACCTCTTTATCTTGCGATACCAGAGTTTATGTATAATGGCATATTCAGGCAGGATATTGGTGGTAAAGTCATAACTCAATTTGGTATCCACATCATCGTTTTTAACCCTGAAAGAGAGGAGATTACGCAATGGATCACTCAACCAAAACGCTCATGATGCAAGAACTCCAGCTTTATGCCCGTGATCCAATCAACGGGCGCAGCTATATCGCCAGCACGCCGAATGATGAGATTTACTCTGTGATTGGAATTGCCAAATTTGATAATAGGCACGTTGCCAGCGCTGATCTGATTGTCGAATGGCAGAATGACACCATCATTATCCATCATGATACGTTCAGCATCCCGTTCCATGACTCCCTGGTCGATCTGGGCATTCCGCGTGAGCGCATCATCCTGGCCTATGCGGGAGAGACAATGCCCGACTCAAAGCCAACATCAGAGGCATAAGCGAATTTCTTGCGTTGAAGATCATTTGTGATGCATAATGACCCCTAATGACCTATTTATCAGGAGTCCCTTGCAATGCGTCTCAGCCAACTCATCAGCCAAACCCTCCGTGAAGCCCCTGCCGACACCGATACCGAGAGCCACCGCCTGCTGCTGCGCGGCGGCTATGTCCGACCTCTGGGCGCGGGCCTCTTCACGTATTTGCCCCTGGGCTGGCGCGTGATGAACAACATCAGCGCCATCCTGCGCCAGGAGATGGACGTGATTGGCGGTCAGGAGTTGGCGATGCCGTTTGTGCATCCCGCAGCCCTCTGGCAGGAGACGAAGCGCTGGTACGAAATTGGCGATGAACTCACGCGCCTGCAAGATCGCGGCGGACGTGATCTTGTCCTTGCCATGACGCATGAAGAGGTCGTGGTGGATGTGGCCCGCAAACTCATTCAATCCTATCGTCAGCTTCCCGCTCTCGTCTACCAGATTCAAAACAAGTGGCGCGACGAACCCCGTCCGCGTGCAGGTCTGATTCGCGGGCGTGAGTTCATGATGAAAGACAGCTACAGCCTGGATCGTGATGAGAGCGGCCTCGATGTGCAGTATCGAGCGCACTATCAGGCCTATTTCAACATCTTTGCGCGAGCGGGCCTGCCTGTCATCGCGGTGGCGTCGGATACAGGTATGATGGGCGGCAAGCTGGCCCATGAATATATGTATCTCACGGCGATTGGTGAAGACACGCTGCTCATCTCCGACGAGACAGGCTATGCCGCCAACCGCGAAGTGGCCCGCTTCTACAAAACGCCCGCTGCCCCTGAAGATGCGCTGCCGATGCAAAAAATCGCTACGCCCCATACCACAACCATTGATGCTCTGGCTGCCTTCTTGAATGTTCCCGCAGCGAAAACAGCTAAAGCGGTGTTTATGGTTGGGACATTCGTTGAGGAGGAAAAACGCATTGAGCGCTTTGTCTTTGCTGTAATTCGCGGTGATATGGATGTCAATGAGCGCAAACTCGCCAATGCCCTCAAAGCGGTGGATTTGCGGACCGCCCAGGATGAGGAGATTCGCGTGCGTGGGGCCGTGCCTGGTTATGGCTCACCTGTGGGCGTGCGCGATTGTCTCATTGTGGTGGATGACGCGATTCCTGTGTCGCCCAATCTCGTCGCCGGGGCGAATGAGGAGGGCTATCACCTGCTCAATGTGAATTATGGCCGCGATTATCAAGCGGATGTTATGGCCGATATTGCCACCGCGCAGGAAGGTCATCTCACGGAAGATCAGGCTGGGACACTGCGGGCGGTGCGCGGCGTGGAAGTCGGGAATATTTTCAAGCTGGGCACGCGCTACAGCGCTCCCATGCAGGCGACCTACCTGGATGATGCAGGTCAGGCCCGGCCCATCATCATGGGATCGTATGGCATTGGCGTGAGCCGCTTGATGGCCTGTCTTGCCGAGCATTATCACGATGACAAGGGCCTGATGTGGCCGATCAGCGTTGCGCCGTATGCGGTGCATCTGGTGGCGCTGCCCGGTGACGAGAGTGTTGCGGCGGCGAATCAACTCTATGTGCAGCTTAAATCCGCAGGGATTGACGTGCTGTATGATGATCGTGATGAGCGGGCAGGCGTCAAATTCAATGATGCTGACCTCATGGGGATGCCTATTCGCATGACCATCAGCCCCCGCACGCTGAAAGATAGGCAAGCCGAGGTCAAGCTGCGCTCCGAGGCGGCGAGTCAGCATGTTTCTCTCGATGATGTGATGAGTCATCTGCACGCCGAGATCGCACGGCTGCGGACAGCGATTGACTCTAAGGTGGTGACAGTGCCGTATCGGGCGTAGGGACAGATTGTAGGGGCGACCCATGGGTCGCCCAATATGCATATTGATGGAATAAACGCGCGGGCGACTCATGGGTCGCCCCTACACCTGTGAAATGACATCTTGGCGGCCCGAAGAACGGCATAAACCGTGTATAATCTCTATCTCACAGTTTTGACCGTCATCAAGAGAGATATAGAAAACACCATGTCGAAACCGGGCATCACGCCACAGAGCGAAGATTTCTCGAAGTGGTACAACGAGATTGTCTATAAGGCCGATCTTGCCTCACAAACCGAGGTGCGCGGCTGCATCATCATTCGGCCCTACGGCTATGAAATCTGGGAGGGCATCAAGAGCGGCCTGGATCGGCGCTTTAAAGAGACAGGCCATCAAAACGCCTATTTCCCGCTGCTCATCCCCGAAAGCTATATGAAGCGTGAAGCCGAACACGTCGAAGGCTTCAGCCCGGAGCTGGCGGTTGTGACGATTGCGGGCGGCAAAGAGCTTGAAGAACGCCTCGTCATCCGTCCCACCTCCGAGACGATCATCGGCAAGGCGTTCAGCGAGTGGATTCAGTCATGGCGCGATCTGCCGCTGCTGATCAACCAGTGGGCGAATGTCGTCCGTTGGGAGATGCGGACGCGGCCCTTCCTCCGCACGACAGAGTTTTTGTGGCAGGAGGGTCATACGGCCCACGCCACCGAGAGCGAAGCCGAAGAAGAAACTCTGCGGATGCTCGATGTGTATGCGGATATGGCGGTGAATGATGCCGCGATTCCGGTCATCAAGGGGCAAAAGAGCAACGTCGAGCGCTTCGCCGGGGCATTGCGGACGTATACCATCGAGGCCATGATGCGCGATGGCAAGGCGCTGCAATCGGGCACCTCGCACAACCTGGGCCAGAATTTCGCCAAAGCCTTTGAGATTCAATATCTCACGCCTGACAACACCCGTGATTTCTGCTGGACGACCTCGTGGGGCTTGAGCACTCGCATGGTTGGCGCGGTCATCATGGCGCATGGCGATGACACGGGCCTGCGTCTGCCGCCCAAACTCGCGCCATATCAGGTGGTGGCTGTGCCGATCTACCGCAAAGAAGAGGAACACAGCAGCGTCATGGAGGTCTTGCAGCGCCTCGTCATGAGCCTGCGGGCCGCCGGGATTCGCGTGCATGTGGATGACCGCGATCAAAGTCCGGGCTTCAAATTCAATGACTGGGAGATGCGCGGCGTGCCGATCCGCCTCGAAATTGGCCCGAAGGATGTGGAGAATCACAAGGCGGTGCTGGTGCGCCGTGATGTGGCGGGCAAAGAGAGCAAGCAGTTCGTCACGCAGGACAATCTGGCGGGACAGGTGCAGGTGCTGCTCGAGGACATTCAGCGCAACATGCTCAAGCAGGCGACAGAGTTCCGCGATGCCAACATCCAGGATGTGAAGACCTACGACGAACTGCGTCAGGTGGTGGAGGCTGGAAAGTGGGCGCGGGCGTGGTGGAGTGCCAGCGATGACGATGAACGCCGCGTGAAGGACGAGACTGGGGCGACGCTGCGCTGCTTTCCGTTTGAGCAGCCGCATGGCGATGGCCTGTGCGTCATCAGCGGGGCGAAGGCCGCCCGCGTGGCGCTGTTTTCCAAGTCCTATTAACTCACCTTACGCAGTTTACCCCTCCCTAAATCCCTCCCCACGTTGTGGAGAGGGACTTCAAGTGTTTTGCTCCGCCTCTGTGACCAGGGCGGAGGGGCTGGGAGGAAGGGTTTGACGCTCATTCCAGCGCTCTCGGCATCATTTTATGGGGGTGCGTAAGGTGAGCTATTAAATAGACTTTGTAGTACCCGGCCACACTGATCGTTAGGGATAAACGGTATGGTTGTAGGGACAGGGCACGCCATGTCCACAGGTTGGACATGACAGGGCACGCCATGTCCACAGGTTGGACATGACATGTCTCTACAAACCCCCATAAATATCTCTATATGGTGAGGTAATACGACTGTCAGACAATCGTGCTGAGACAAAGATCGGCTGATCCAAATCTGATCTTTGTATTATATGGTACTTACCATAACTAATAATCATACCTGTCATGCTTAAAAACGTTTAAGAGCCAAATGCCATATTATTGATGAGAGTATTAGAATTTTTTTATCTCAGACTCACTATAAAGTTGTAAAAAATAGTCATCAAATATAAGAGATCTATTTTATCGTTGTTTCTTAACGCAGTCACAGCCTGTGAGAAGCCCTGAGTGCGTGTACAATACGACGTATAGAGGGAGAGGGAACGTTTGTGCCGTAAGGTACAATAGGGTATAGTTCCTCTTTGGATGGTGTCTTATGTACTGGCTCTATGGGTTAGTCGAATTAGACTGTGCAATTTTTTAGGAATACAGATGGCTGCTTATTTAATTGTTGATGTAGATGACCTTCTAAAACGCTTCCGTGAGCATAATATGTCACTCGACCTGCAAGAATTGGCGGTGGGATTGCGCGGTGGCGCGGCTCTTGCGGCAGGTCTGATGAATGCTGACTCACTCAAGGCAATCGCGGTGGCAAATTGGTCAGCCTACGCAGATAATCCTGGGTCAGTTGATCCGCAGTATATTTTCAAAGCGTCGGGCTACGATGTGTTCGATTGCCCCACACGCGAAAATATGGCGGATATTTTGATTATCCACTACTTCTCCTACGATCCTGACCCGATTGATGAGCTGATTCTTGCCACCACCAGCGCGGACATGCTGCCCCTGATTCGGCGCATCCGTATGACGCGCAACGCCCGCATCCGCATGTGGGGGTCGGTGGATGTCCTCAAAGGGACAGAATTCGCGGATGAGATCATCTTCCAGCCGCTGGAAAGTCTGCTCGGCATCCAGAGCAAAAACGTGGCAGTGTATATCGATTTTGAAAACATCGCCATCAGCCTGAATGAGCAGGGCTTCATCGTCAATCTGGATCATCTGATTGATCGCTTTGTGGCCCAGGCCAAAGCACACGGCCAGGTGATCAAGATGGCGGCCTATGCGCCCTGGGGCCTGCGCGGATCGCTGCCGCCGCTGCTGGATCGCTCAGGCCGCGAGATCGCGGAAGACGCGCCCGCACGGATGCTCATGGCGAACATCGATCCGGTGTTCAATCTGCCCGGCAAGAACAGCGCCGATATTCGCATCGCCCGTGATATCATCACCGATTCGGGGCGCAGTGAATCCGGCGATGTGTATATCCTCGCCAGCGGGGATCGTGACTTCAACGATGTGTTGAACACGCTTGTCCAGCGCAACAAGACCGTCATCATCTGGAGCGTGCGCGGGGCGACCAGCCGCCAGCTTACCAAACATCCCTCGGTCACGATTGAGTACATCGAAGATTTCTCCAATCTGCAAACGCACCAATCGTTGAGCACCGCGACGCTCAATCAGAATGATGCCGAGCCTTTCACGCCGTCGCAGTGGTCGAGCGTGGTGATTCAGTTCGATTATGTGGCGGCCCAGATGGGAACTCGTGATATCCCGATCATCCGTCTGGTGGATCGGCTCATGGCGGTGAATGCGATTGTGGTGCGTGAGCGCGGTGATGATCTCATCTCGCAGGCCGTGTCGCTGGGGCTGCTGCGTCAGGTGAACAACGGCGTCGTCACGCTCAATACCAACCATCCCATCGTGGAAAAGACGCGCATCATCCGCGACTCGCTTGTGCGCCGCGTGGCAAACACGCTCAAGGTGCGCGGTTGGATGTATGTCAATTATGGCTTCCTGCTCAATGGGCTGGAGATGGAACGCGATATCAATCGGGCCGGCATGAATCTCGATGATCAGTGGCGCTCACACTGGATTGATGCCCTCGTGCGTGAGCAGGTGCTGCAACGCGAGCTTGTGCCGCATCGTCACAATCCGGATGATCTTGTGCCAGTGATCCGCCTGCCCGATGGCGTGACAGTGCCGGCCCTGCCTGCGTTGGGTGTGGCTGCGGTTGAGGGGGTCGAGGGTGGCGAGAGCGAGGTTCAGCCGTTCGATCCCGCCGAACTGTCATTCGATCAATTCCTGGCGCTCGATCCTACGGGCGCGGATATGGCGGTGCGCGTCATCGTCAGCGTCGAGCAGTTCACCAGCTTTCGCAATTTTGCATGGTGTCCGTTAGGGAGTCTGCACAAGCGCTTACAAGCATTTGATACAGGCATGTCGTTTCAGCGGGCGGTTGAGTTCCTTGAGGCGCATGGCGTGGTTGAGGTGTCGGAGTATCCCAATCCACAGAGCAACTACAACACCAAAGGTATCTCGCTCAATCGGGATCATCCGTATGCCAACCAGACCCTGTTGGATCGGGATCAGTTCATCCGCGTTCTGCTCAATCTGTATCATCGCAACGCTATGATCACCGGGGTTCGCATTGAAGATGAACTGCCGGGGCGCGGCTGGCCTGTGGGCCTGTGGATTTCCATCATGGAGACTGAGAACGTTCTCAATCCGCTGCCAGGGCGACCCGGCCAGTACAGCCTGTTCCGCACCCATCACACGGTCAAACTCGTTGCAGGCGATTAGATATCTCTGATCGCCTGTCCCCTTTGATCGTCTCGCACGAGATCAAAGGGATGTGTGTATCCTCCGCACTATAGCCCCCTGTTAGATACTTCACGGCTACCACACCAGAATCATCATGGGAACACCTCAGATATTGCTGCTGGCCGAAGCCGAAATCGGCAGTGTATTCGTCTTCTTGCTGGCGTTTCGCTGGCGGCAGCGGCGGGGGAGCGAGAAGAAGAAAAAACGGGGATAATATCAATACCATCCAGGGCGATTGCATCTTAAATTTTTCCGGTTCACAAAAGATCACACAGGGTATCTATGTAGGGGTTTGGTGTGCCAAACCCAGGGCATACCTTCGGTGGCTACGCTTGGCACGCCATGCCCCTACAAGAACCATCGTGAACACATTAATTTCACCGAATTACGATTTGATGCAATCGCCCTACAACACCATCTTCTGCGTATTGAGAGTTCGTTCATCTTTTGCTACAATGCCCCCGTTTGACCTTAGACCCAGTGGTGACGTCCCACCACAGGGGTGACGAAGAAGAGGGACGCAGATTGTCAACGACCCCCGGCTGAAGCCGGGAGCATGAATAATGCTCAGGTTGACCAGACTCAGGCTTGATGTCAGAGCCTCCGTTAGGGGCGAATACATAGGCACTTCGGGATGACCTTCCA